>CACYEE010000234.1 GCA_902773415.1 uncultured Actinomyces sp. | reverse complement strand
CTTCTGCTCGGCACCCACCTGTACATGACATTGCGAACCAAATTCATCCAGAGGAAAGTCTTTTCCGCCATCAAGCTGTCGTTTGCGGGCAAGGACGAGGACGGTCAGGGAGACGTCTCCCAGTTCGGCGCCCTGACGACCTCCCTCGCCGCGACAATCGGCACCGGCAATATCGTCGGCGTTGCGACGGGCCTGTTCTTCGGCGGCCCGGGAGCGGTCTTCTGGATGTGGCTCACGGGCGTTTTCGGCATGGCGACGAAATACGC
Organism: uncultured Actinomyces sp.; assembly: GCA_902773415.1. GTDB lineage: Bacteria > Actinomycetota > Actinomycetes > Actinomycetales > Actinomycetaceae > RUG11864. The sequence goes on along the minus strand of CACYEE010000234.1, from coordinate 3,039 downwards.
GGAGACTTTCATCGCCGTGAAATACCGTGTCAAGGACGCCAACGGCGAGATGCTCGGCGGTGCCATGTACGCCCTCGAACGCGGCTTCTCGAACAAGACCCTCGGGCGCACCTTCGGAATCCTCTTCGCCGTCTTCGCCTTCATTGCCTCCTTCGGCATCGGCGCTTCGGTGCAATCCAACGCCCTTTCAGGAGTCATCACCGCCTATCTTCCCCTCGCCAACGACACCCAGAGCCTGGGCGCGAACGCCATGATAGGCGCGCTGCTCATGGTGCTCGTGGGCATTGTGATCTTTGGCGGGGTCAAGTCGATCACAAAGGTGACGGAAAAGCTCATTCCCGTCATGGCGCTGCTCTACGTCGCCGGATGCATCATCATCATCGGCATGAACTGGCAGCATGTCGGCGCCGCCATCGCCCTCATCGTCACCAGCGCCTTTACCGGCAACGCGGCTTTTGGCGGCGCCGTCGGCTCGGGAATCATGCTCGCCCTCCAGTTCGGCTTCAAGCGTGGCCTGTTCTCCAACGAGTCCGGCCTCGGCTCGGCTCCGCTCGTCGCCGCAAACGCGACCACGAAGAATCCCGCCCGCCAGGCGCTTGTTTCCATGACCGGCACCTTCTGGGACACCGTCGTCATCTGCGCGATTACGGGAATCACCCTCACGTCGACAATGCTCGCCAATCCCGACATCGAACGGGGAATTCTCAACGGCGAAATCACCGCCGCGGCCCAGCTCACCACCACCGCCTTTGCGGCGATTCCGGTGCTCGGCCCGCTTGTGCTCTCGGTGGGCATGGTGCTCTTCTCCTACTCGACGATGCTCGGATGGGCCCAATACGGCAACCGTGCCGTTACCTACCTTTTCGGGGTCAGGGCAATCCGCCCGTACCAGATCGTCTTCCTCGTCTTCGTGCTGTGGGGAACGATCGGCGGCGGCGACCTCGTCTGGAACATTTCGGACATCACGAACGCCCTCATGGCCGTCCCGAACTGCATTGCCCTCATCGGGCTTGCCTCGGTCATCTCAAAGGACACGCAGCATTACGTGTACGACGGCAACATCGACGAAGCCGATACGACCGAGATTCCCGCCGTTGCCTCGAAGTAGCGCAAACGGTCACGCTGCGGCGCCGGTGCGATGCGCGACCGGCCGCCGCCACGCGGTTTCGCGGCGGGGCTTCCCCTGGAACGCGCGGTGCTCGAGAGGCGGCCCCGCCCTTCATCCCGTACGGGCGCGGGGCGGAAAGAAGAGCGGCAGTGGCCACGTGCGGCGTGCGCCGTGCGCATGGGATAGCCTAGGGGGAGCCCGCCGCAGCGCGGCGGGGAACCCAACCGGTGCGCGAACGGCGCACGCAAGACGAAAGGCGGAAACGTGAACGAGGTTCTCGAAGAGCTCCAGTGGCGCGGACTCATCGCGCAGCATACCGACATCGACGCGCTCTCGGCGGCGCTCGACGAAGGGCCTGTCACGTACTATTGCGGCTTCGACCCGACTGCCGCGTCGCTGCATCACGGCCATCTTGTCGCGGTGAAGGTAATGAGGCACCTGCAAATGGCAGGCCATCATCCCCTTGCGCTTGTCGGTGGCGCCACGGGCCTGATCGGCGATCCGCGCGCGAAAGGGGAGCGGACGCTCAACACGAAGGACACGGTGAAGGAGTGGGGTGCTGCGCTCCAGGGCCAGCTCGAGTCCCTTCTTGACTTCACGGGCGGCAATCCCGCGCGCATTGTCGACAACCTTGACTGGACCGCGCAGATGAGCGCCATCGACTTCCTGCGCGACCTCGGGAAGAACTTCCGCATGGGAACGATGCTGTCGAAGGATATCGTGGCTCGTCGCCTCGCTTCGGAGGAGGGGATTTCCTTTACGGAGTTCTCCTACCAGATCCTTCAGGCAAACGACTACCTGGAGCTGTACCGCCGTTACGGCTGCACGCTCGAGGTGGGCGGAAACGACCAGTGGGGCAATCTCGTGGGCGGCATGGATCTCATCCACAAGGTGGAAGGAGCGAACGTCCATGTCATGACGAACCCCCTCATCACGAAGGCGGACGGAACGAAGTTCGGCAAGACCGAAGGCGGGGCGATCTGGCTCAATCCCGAAATGCTCAGTCCGTACAGGTTCTACCAGTTCTGGCTCAACACGGCCGACGAGGATGTCGTGCGGATGCTGAAGGTCTTCACCTTCCTGACGCGCGATGAGATTGCGGTGCTCGAAAAGGCCGTCAAGGACAGGCCCGGAGCGCGCGAAGCGCAGCGGGCGCTTGCCGAGGCGGTAACGACATGGGTTCACGGCGCGGATTCGACCGAGCGTGCACGTTCGGCCTCCGAGGCCCTGTTTGGCCGTTCGGATGTGCGGGAGCTTGACGAGCGGACCCTGCGCGATGCCGTCGCGGAGCTGCCTTCCGCCGAAGTTGCTCTCGGCACTCCGGTCGTGCAGGCCTTCGTCGACGCCGGACTCGAGAAGGGGCTGGGCGCCGCGCGCCGCACGGTCAGGTCCGGAGGTCTGAACGTGAACAACGAGAAGGTTTCCGACTCCGAAGCGGTCATCGAGACGGATGCTCTCTTGCCTGGAGGAATCGTTCTCCTGCGCAAGGGAAAGAAGAATCTCGCTGTCGCCTACGTGAGTTGAGCCGCTTCATTCGGCATGGCCGAGGAGGAATCGGGAGTTCAATCGCATGTCGCGAGAGCTCCCGATTCTTTCTATTCGGCGTCATCATGCCGAAAGATGTTATTATGAGCAGCGTCACTGCGATTCGATTTGACCGAAGCTGGCATCGCCGGTAGTGTTCTTGTTTGTCGCCGCGAGCGAGTGCGGAAGCGGAGCCGCGGAGCGACAGAGACGAGTTCTCGAAGCGCAAAGAGATTTCAGATCTTGGAGGCGTCGTGAACTCGAAGCCCTTCCGAAAGGGAATCCGGTTCGATTCTCGATTGGAACGTGGCACTGGTTCTTGGGTGTTTGATAGCGTGTCGGACATGTTTGTTTTGTGGTGTCCGCGTGTCTGGCTGGCTGGTTTTGGCTGGTTGGGCGTGTGGTTT
>CACYEE010000233.1 GCA_902773415.1 uncultured Actinomyces sp. | reverse complement strand
GTACTCCGAACCGAGCTCGATCTCGGGCGGCGGAACGTCGTAGGAACGGCGCCAGATCATGAACTTCTCGTCGCCGTACTTCTCGCGCGTCTCCTTCTTGTTCTTGCCCTGGAGGTCGCCATAGTGGCGCTCGTTGAGACGCCAGTTGCGCTCGACCGGAATCCAGTGGCGGTCGCAGCCGTCAAGGGCAAGGTTGGCCGTCATGATGGCACGGCGCAGGAGAGAGGTGTAGACCTTGTCGGGAAGAATGCCGGCCTCCTTGAGGAATTCGCCGCCCTTCTTCGCTTCGGCAACACCGGTCTCCGAAAGAGGCACGTCAACCCAGCCGGTGAAGAGGTTCTTCTCGTTCCAGTCGGACTGGCCGTGGCGCAGCAGAATCAGCGTGTACGTCATCTCGAAGCGCTCACTTCATCATCGTGCCGGCGGAGCCGAGGCGCTCGCAGGCCTCGACGATGCGGGCGGCCATGCCGGTCTCGGCAAGCTTGCCCCACACGCGCGGATCGTACATCTTCTTGTTGCCGACCTCGCCGTCGACCTTGAGCATGCCATCGTAGTTCTTGAGCATGTGGTCGACCACGGGACGCGAGAAGGCGTACTGCGTATCGGTATCGACGTTCATCTTGATGACGCCGTTGGCGACGGCCGTCGCAATCTCCTCGGCAGTGGAGCCGGAGCCTCCGTGCATGACGAGGTCGAAGGGACGGTCGTCCTTCCAACCGATGGCCTCGGCCACTTCGGACTGGATGGTGCCGAGCAGATCCGGGCGGAGCTTGACGTGGCCGGGCTTGTACACGCCATGCACGTTGCCGAAGGTCAGAGCCGTGAGGTAACGCTGCTCGGCCTCGTCGAGGTTGCCAAGGGCCTCGATGGTGGCCATGGCATCCTCGGTGGTGGTGTACAGCTTCTCGTTGATCTCGCCAACAACGCCGTCCTCTTCGCCGCCGACAACGCCGATTTCGATCTCGAGAATCGTGTTGGCGAGCTTGGACAGGTGGAGGAGCTCCTTGGCAATCTCGAGGTTCTCGGCGAGCGGAACAGCCGAGCCGTCCCACATGTGCGACTGGAAGAAGGGAAGGCGGCCGGCCTTGACTTCCTCGGCCTCAAGCTCCATGAGCGGGCGAATCCAGGAGTCGATGTTCTGCTTGGCGCAATGATCGGTGTGGAGAGCCACGGTAATCGGGTAGTTCTTGGCAACCTCGCGGGCGTAGGCGGCGAGGCCGAGCGAACCGGCGACGCGGTCCTTGATGGTAGAGCCGGAGGCGTACTCGGAGCCGCCGACGGAAATCTGGATGATGCCGTCGGATTCGGCCTCGGCGAAGCCGCGGAGAGCTGCCGTGAGGGTCTGGGAAGAGGTGACGTTGATGGCCGGGTAGGCGAACTTGCCTGCCTTGGCGCGGTCAAGCATTTCGTTGTAGACCTCGGGAGTTGCAATTGCCACTGTGTATCTCCTTCGATAGTTGGCGTTGACGCCTCCTATTCTCTCACCCGCGCCGCCACCGCGCCCTCGCAATACCCCCGCAAATTGCGAGGCGTCTTTCACGCTTGGCGGCTCGTTTGCGCCGTCGCCTTCGGGTATTGCCGCGAGGCGACGGGAAGCGGCGTGCGAAGAGGGGCGACGGGAAGCGAGCCGCGCGAGGCGCGATGCGTCCTGCCGCCTCCCGCACGGTACGCCCGCCCCGCCGCTCCCGGAAGCTCGGCACTGCCCGCAGCCTGCCGCTCCCGTCGGCTCAGGGCCACCCCGGCGCGCCGGACTGCGCGCGCGCTTCGACAGACTCGCCCACCTTGCGCCTGGAACGGACGGCCAGCCATCCCCCACCCACGGCCGCGAGGACGACGCCGGCCCCAACCGCCCCGAAGGAACCGAGGCCCGCCGAAGCCGAATCGCCGTCGTCGCCCATGCCCCCGCTTCCCGCGTCGCCGTCGGCCGGACTCGAAAGGCTCGGCGTCGTTGCCTCCGTCGCCGTTTCCGTCGTCGTCGCCTTCGCGCTTGGCTCGGCACCGGGCGTCCCCTCGGCTGCGGCACCGCCCGGCTGCTCGCCGTCGGCAAGAACCACCGGGTCCTGCCCCGACTCGCCCGATTTCAGGCCCGTCACGACGACGGTATCCGGCACGGAGCCGAGCCCGTAGGCCACCGTCGTGCCATCGAGCACGCCGCCCTCGGTATATTCCGTAATCGAGCCGGGCATCGTCACGGAAAGCCGGAGGTCGATCGTTCCCGCAGGAATCTCCTCCTCCAGTTCCCCGGACAGGCCCTGAACGTTGTCGAGCACGACGGAGTACGTGTCGCCGTTGTCGCGAAACATGTTTCCGTCAGGAGCGACCGGGGCGGATTCGGCGACGCAGGCGCGATGCCCGTCGATTTCGGTTTCGGCGAACCCGCCGAGTTCTTCGCCCAGGTCGGCCTGGTCGTCGAGGTCGGCGCAGCTGATGCCGAAGACGTCGAACAGTCCGTCGTCGTCCACGATGGCGACGCCGACGCGCAGGTTTCCTTCGGAGGCGACGTTCGCGCCGACGCGCATCTGGCAGCCGCCAAGAGCAAGGGCGGCGACGGCGAGGAGCGCGGGCAGGGCGGAGCGGCGAGGCGAGGCGAGAAACGTCATGGGGGCAAGCCTACCAACCCCGCGCCGCTAGACAAGGTCGTGTCGCACGATCGCCTGGTCGCGTTCCGGGCCAACGCCGATGACGGAGATCCGACAACGCGAAACC
>CACYEE010000232.1 GCA_902773415.1 uncultured Actinomyces sp. | reverse complement strand
CGGGCCGGCGGTGAAGAGAATCGTCGTTTCGGAGTAGACGATCGGCAGGCGCGCGCCGGGTTGCAGGTACGCCTGGGTGGCTCCGTCCTGATCGGCGAGGGTGGCCGACAGGCGCGAGCCGATGTTGTCGATCCACCACAGGCCGTCCTGGAAGGAGACGACGAGGAACCGGCGGTGGAGGTACTGGTTGTCGTCGATCTGCAGGGGGCCTTCGCGGCCGATGAGAAACGGCTCTTCGGGGTTGAGACGATACCATTCTCCGCAGAACTCGAGTGAGAGAGCCACGTTCTTCTCCTCCGGACACGCCGCCGTGCGGCTGCACTGATGCTTCCAGAGGATACTCTACTCAAATTCCTCCGGGGAGCAGGCCCCAATAGCCAAGACCGTCTCAAAAGCCGAGTCGGGCGAGGAGCTTCGGGTCGCGCTGCCAGTCCTTGGCGACGCGCACATGCAGGTCGAGATGGACCTTCGTGTCGAGCAGACGGCCAATGCCCGCACGTGCGTCGGTTCCGATGTCGCGCAGGCGAGTCCCCCTGCGGCCGATGACGATTCCCTTCTGGGAGTTCCGCTCGACATGGATGGTCGCATGGATGCGCGTGAGCGGACGGTGGTCCCTGGCGCCTTCGCGTGCCGGTTCCTCAAGGATTTCGTCGATGGTGACGGCAAGCGAGTGCGGAAGCTCGTCGCGAAGGCGCTCAAGGGCTGCCTCGCGAACGAGTTCTGCAATCATCGTTTCCTCGGTCTCGTCGGTGACGGCATCGAGGGGGTAGAGCGGCGGGCTGTCAGGCAGGAGCCCGATGACGACGTCGCGAAGGACTTCGACCTGTTCTCCGGCAACGGCGCTGACGGGGACTATCTCGGCGAATTCGGCCGTTTCGGAGACTTCGACGAGACGGGCTGCGAGGGCTTTACGCGAGACCTTGTCCGTTTTCGTCACGGCCGCGACGAGCGGCTTGCGGGCCTTGCGGGCAAGGTCGAGAAGGAAACGGTCGCCCGGGCCGGTCTTTTCGTCGGCGGGCAGGCAGACGACGATGACGTCGGTGTCTTCAAGCGAGTCGCGAACCATGTCTCCCAGGCGCTCGCCAAGGAGCGTGCGGGGCCTGTGCAGGCCGGGGGTGTCGACGAGGACGATCTGGCCCGCACCGGTGGAGACGATGGCCCGAATGACGCGACGGGTGGTTTCCGGACGGGACGAGGTGATGGCGACCTTGCGTCCGACGAGGGCGTTCGCGAGGGTCGATTTGCCTGCGTTGGGACGGCCGACGATCGCGGCGAAGCCTGCGCGGAAGGCGCAATCGGGATTGGCGTGCGGTTCGCTCATGTCTATTCCACTGTGGGTCGGGGCGGGTTTGCCGCTCGCGAGGGATCGCGTGCGGCAAGGAATGCGAGAAGGAGTTTGCGCTGGAGAGCGAACATTTCGGTGCGTTCGGCTTCCTCGGCATGGTCGTAGCCGAGGAGGTGAAGGATGCCGTGGGTGACGAGCAGAAGGATTTCGTCGCCGGTGGCATGCCCGGCGGCGAGGGCCTGGCGGGCCGCAACCTGGGGGCAGACGACGATGTCGCCGAGCATTCCTTCGCGCGGTTCCCTGTCCGGGGGCGTGGGGCGAAGCTCGTCCATCGGGAAGGAGAGCACGTCGGCCGGGCCGGGCAGGTCCATCCATTCCATGTGGAGCCGTTCGCTTGTCTTTTCGTCGGCGAAGACGATGCTGAGGTCGGCAAGCGGGTGGATGCGCAGCTCGTCGAGCACGTAGCGCGCGAGGTCGGAGACTTCGGCGAGATCGGGTGCGGGTTCGTAGCCGGATTCGTCGTTGACGTCGACGCTCATCGAGAACCTCCTGCCGTGCGGGTTCTCGTGTTCTGGCCGGCGAACCGTACGCCTCGCGTTGCCTCGCGGCGTTCGCGGGCGGCGTCATGGCGCGCATACGCATCGATGATGTCGGCGACGAGCCGATGGCGCACGACATCGGCCGAGGTGAGGTCGACGAAGCGGATGCCGTCGATGTCGCGCAGGATGCGGCGGACGAGCAGGAGCCCGGAGGGGGTTCGGCCGGGAAGGTCGACCTGCGTGGCGTCGCCGGTGATGACCATCTTGGACCGGAAGCCCATGCGGGTGAGGAACATCTTCATCTGCTCCCCAGTCGTGTTCTGGGCTTCGTCGAGGATGACGAAGGCATCGTTGAGGGTGCGCCCGCGCATGTAGGCAAGGGGTGCGACTTCGATGGTTCCGGCGGCCATGAGCTTGGGAAGCGCATCGGATTCGAGCATGTCGTACATTGCGTCGTAGAGGGGGCGAAGGTACGGGTTGATCTTTTCGGTGAGGGTTCCGGGGAGGAAGCCGAGCGATTCTCCGGCCTCGACTGCGGGCCGGGTGAGAATGATTCGGGACACCTGCTTGCGTTGCAGGGCGACGACGGCCTTCGCGACGGCGAGGTACGTCTTTCCGGTTCCGGCCGGGCCGATTCCGAATACGATGTCGTTGGCGTCGATCGCGTCGACGTATTCCTTCTGGCCGAGGGTCTTGGGGCGTATGGTGCGTCCGTTTGCGGAGAGTATGTCGGTCTCGAGCAGCGCGGTGGGACGGTGGATTCCGTCGCGCATGATCGACACGGCGCGCTCGACCGCGTCGGGCGTCAGCCTCTCCCCCGCCTCGACGACGTTGACGAGCTCGTCGACGAGGTCGGCGGCAAGCTCGAGGTGCTCGCGCGACGGCGAGGTCAGCGTAATGTCGTTGCCGCGAACGTGGACGCGGACGGGGTCGAGGACCCGTTCGAGGGTGCGAAGCACCTCGTCGCGCGTGCCGAGGAGTCCTACCATGTCGACGTGCGCCGGAACCGAGATTGTCCGGCTGGGCGTGCTTTCCAGATTCATGCTTCCTTCTTCGTTGCCGTCTGCTTCCTCGCGGACAGTCTTGTCGCGTCGAGCGTCGCAAGCGCATATGCCCCTGCCGTGGCGCTGCGAAGAACATGCTCGCCCAGGAGCACGGGGCACCCTCCGGCATCGACGAGCAGGGCGAGCTCGTCGGCGTCGATTCCGCCTTCCGGCCCGACGACGATCCAGGTTTCGGAGCCTTCGGGATGCGCCTGCACGACCGTTGCGAGCCTGTCCTTGGCTTCCTCATGGCAGACAAGGACCTGCGCGCCTCGCGCGGCAGCCTCGGCAACCTGTTCGGCCAGTTCCGCCGTGCCCAATGCATGGTCGGACACTTCCGGCACCCATGAGCGCCGCGACTGCTTTGCCGCGGTCGTCGCCGTCGCCTCCCACCGGGCCCGTCCTTTCGTTTCCTTGCCTTTCCACGAGGCGACACAGCGATTCGCCGCCCACGCCACGATTGCGGCAACCCCGTATTCGGTGCATGTCTCCACTGCCTGCTCGTCGCGCCCGCCTTTGGCGAGGGCCTGGACGAGCACGCGCCTGGGGAAGGGTTCGCCTTCTTCCCGCACTTCGAGAATGCGCAGGTCCAGGCGGTTCCTGTCTGCCTGGACAGCCTCGCATCGGACGCGCAGGCCGTCGCCCGAGCACACGTCGAGCACTTCGCCGGAGCGGGTCCTGCGCACCGTCGCCGCATGGCGCGCCTCGGGGCCTTCGAGCACGAGCGCGAGGCCGGGAACGAGAACCTGCCCGCGAAGTTCGGGCATGAGGTAGACGGGAGCCGTCATCGTGCGAACCTGCCTCGGATCTTGTCGAAAATCGATTCCCTGTGGGCGGTCAGGGACGCCGGCGGGTTTTCTTCGCCCCGAAGTCTTGCCAAGGCATGGAGAAGGTCGCGCTGGGCGTCGTCGAGCTTCGTCGGGGTCTGCACGGTCATGCCGACCCGCAGGTCGCCGCGGCCTTCGCGATGGAGGCGTCCGACACCGAGCCCGGACAGCGTGATGACGTCACCGGAGGGAGTACCGGCGGGAATCTCGATCTCGCGGGTGCCGTCGAGCGTTTCGATCGTCATTGTCGTTCCGAGTGCAGCGGAGGTCATCGGGATGCGCAACTCGCACACAAGGTCGTCGCCGGCACGGGAGAATACCGGGTGAGGTTCGATATGCACCTCGGCAAACAGGTCGCCGGGGGCACCGCCTTCGATGCCGGCGTCGCCCTTTCCCGGCATCCGAATCCTCATTCCTTCCTCGACGCCCGCGGGAACCTTGACTTTCATCGACTGGACCGCGCGCACGCGCCCCTGCCCGGAGCATTCGTGGCAGGGGCTGAGGATGACGGTGCCGTGGCCTTGGCAGGCGGGGCAGGGTGCCGTGGTCACCATCTGCCCGAGAATCGAGTTCGTCACCCGCTGGACCATGCCCGTGCCCTGGCATTGTCCGCAGGTGGTCGGGCCGGTTCCCTCCTTGGCGCACGAGCCCTCGCAGACGGGGCATTCGACCATGAGCGTCGGCGTCAGTTCCTTTTCGGCCCCGAAGACGACATCCTCGAGCGTGAGGTCGAGGCTGACGAGGGCGTCCTGGCCGCGCCGGCCGCGCGGGGCCGGGCCGCGCGAGGGGCCTCCCATCGGGCCGAAGAACGCGGAGAAGATGTCCTCGAAGGAGCCGAAGCCGCCGCCGGGAGCGAATCCTGCACCGGAGAGGGCTTCTTCGCCGCCCATGTCGTACAGGCGGCGCTTTTCCTCGTCGGAGAGCACGTCGTAGGCTTCGTTGACGGCCTTGAACTCTTCGGCCTTGTCAGGGCCGGCAACATCGGGGTGGAGCGTGCGGGCGAGCTTGCGGTAGGCCTTCTTGATGTCGGATGCCGATGCGTCCCTGGCAACGCCGAGAATGTCGTAGAAATCTGCCACCTGTTTTCCTTTACTTTCCGGTGAGGATGTCCGAGAGGTACCGCGAAATAGCGTAGACGGCTGCCATCGCGCCGGGATAGTCCATGCGAGTTGGGCCGACCACACCGACGTGCCCGGCGAGGGCTCCGTCGACGTCGTAGTTTGCGGCGACGACGCTGGCCTCGCCGAGGCCTTCGTGCCTGTTTTCGTGGCCGATGGAAACTGCGACGCCGTCGTTCATCGCGGCCATGAGCTTGAGGAGGATGACCTGTTCTTCGAGCAGGTCGAGAACGGGCGCAATCGTGTTCGCGAAGTCCGTGGCGTTGCGCGAAAGGTTCGCGGTTCCGGCGAGGACGACGCGCTCTTCCGAATCCGCATCGACTGCGGCGATGACCGCGCGGGCGACGGCGACGACGACGGGGCCGAGCGTCGGGCTTTCGGCGGGGTCGAGTTCGGCGGCGATCGAGTCGAAGGCTTTGGCGAGTTCGGCAAGCTGGGAGCCGCCGCATCGCGAGTTGAGCTTCTTGCCGAGAGCGTCGAGGCGGGCGGAATCGATCGGGCGCGCCAGGGCGAGCGTGCGCTGCTCGACCCTTCCCGCGTCGGTGATGATGACAAGCATCGCGCGGGTGTCTCCCAGCGGGATAAGGTCGAGGTGGCGCAGGGTTGCCCGCTGGAGGGAGGGATACTGGACGACGGCGACCTGGTTCGTGATCTGGGCGAGGAGCCGGACGGCGCGCGTGACGACGTCGTCGAGGTCGGCCGCGCCGTCGAGGAGCCTTTCGATGGCGCGGCGTTCGGGTGCCGACAGCGGCTTGAGTTCGTCGATCGAATCGACGAAGGAACGGTATCCGGCGTCGGTCGGCACGCGGCCGGCCGAGGTGTGCGGCTGCGTGAGGAATCCCTTTTCCTCGAGCGCTGCCATGTCGTTGCGAATCGTTGCGGGCGAGACGCCCAGACAGTAGCGTTCGACGAGCGCGCGCGAGCCGACCGGCTCGTGCGTTGAGACGTAGTCCCGCACAATCGCATCGAGGACGCGCGCGCGGCGTCGCCCGGATGCGCCTTTTTCCTGCGGGGATCCCGAGTGGCGCGTTCGTGGTGCCGGAGCCATCTCGGCCTCCCTTCCTGTCGTGCCGCGCGGGCCTGCGGTACCCGCCGTCGCATTGCGCGTCGGGCCGGTGGCATGCGGGTGCCCGCGAGATTCTACGAAAACGCGAGGAGTGGCACTCGACGCGCCCGAGTGCCAATACTACGCTCTCGCCAATCGCACGCCTAGCCTTGTTGGCGTGAGATTCTCCGACGGCGCATCCGCGCCGCACGACCTTTGGGAGCTGCCCATGCCCGTTCCTCGCCGGCATGCCGACCGTTACGGCAACGACGTCCTTTCCTCGAACCCTCACGTACGGCGGGAGAAGGAGAGGTCGAAGATCCGCGAATCGAAGCCTGTCATGGCCGAAACCGGCATGGTTCTCGAGGATGTCGAATCGGGTTTCGTTGGCGAGATTGTCGCCGTCAAGCGTGTTGCCGGACAATGGCAGATGGTGCTTGAAGGGCGCGGCGGGGCGCGCCGTTCCTTCCCGTTCGGGCGCGGTTACTGGATTGACGGCGAGCCTGCCGATGTTCGCCTGCCCGAACGCAAACCGTCGAAGCCTGCGGTCAAGACGGTTGCGGGGCGAACCGTCACCGCCTCGGGTTCCCTGCACGTGGCGCATCGGCCGCGCATTGCGCAGGCTTCGCGCATCTGGGTCGAAGGCAAGCACGACGCCGAGCTTGTCGCCAAGGTCTGGGGAGAGGATTTGGCCTACGAGGGAATCGTGGTTGAGGAGCTGTTCGGTGCCGACAATCTTCTCGACGTGCTCGAAGTCTTCAGGCCGGGGCCGAAACGCCGGGCCGGAGTGCTTGTCGACCATCTCGTTCCCGGCTCGAAGGAATCGAGAATCGCCGAGAGCGCGATGCGCTTCGACAGCGTCCTCGTTCTCGGCCACCCGTATGTTGACGTGTGGCAGGCCGTCAAACCCTCCGTGCTCGGTTTGCGCCAGTGGCCTGCCGTTCCCAAGTCCGAGGACATCAAGCTCGGAACGCTGCATCGCATCGGCTGGCTTCCTCGCCTTCTCGAGGAGGCGAGCGGGGACGTCGAGGAGCGTGGCCTGCCGGTTCGCATGCTTTCGCGCAAATCGCGCCCGGCGTATCTTGGCGAGGCAAGCCGCGAGGTGCTTCAGGCGGCAACGGGCCTGGGATGGGCACGCATTCTCGGCGCGGTGCGAACCTACAAGGATCTCGAGCCGAGCCTTCTCGGCCGCATCGAGGAGCTTATCGACTTCGTCACGGCCCCTGCCGCCTGAGGGAGGCCCCGCGCGGGCGCACCCGGACCTTTAGAGGAAGTCCCACAGGCGCCGCGTCGCTTCGTCGGCAAGAAGCCTGCCTCGGAGCGTCAGCCGGGCGTGCGCCTTCGCCTCGCCTGCGGCGCTCGCGGCAGTCGGGACCGACGGCAGGAATTCGACGAGGCCGTCTTCGGCGAGCCGCTCCAGCGCTTGGGCGTTGGCCGTAAATCCTTCGGAGAGCCGTATGGCGAGCATGACCTGTTCCTCGGCGCGTTCGACGCGCGTGAGCCTTTCAAATCCGTCGACGCCCAGCTCCCCGTTCGCAATCTTCGCGGCGTAGGCGAGCGGATGCTTGAGGTTCCACAGGCGCGTGCCGTCGATATGCGTATGGGCGCCCGGGCCGTAGCCCCACCAGTTTCCGCCGCGCCAGTAGACCATGTTGTGCCTGCATTCGTGGCCCGGCCGGGCCCAGTTCGAGATTTCGTACCACGCGAGCCCGGCCGCCGAGAGGATTTCGTCGGCCCGCTCGTAGCGTTCGGCCTGGGTATCCTCGTCGACGCCGGGCAGTTCCCCGCGCCGCGCTTTCGCCCCCATTTTCGTGCCGGGTTCGATTGTCAGCGCGTAGGCGCTGACATGGTCGACGCCGAGGCCGATCGCCTCGTGAAGCGAACGGTCCCATTCGGCTGCGGTCTCTGTCGGGGTTCCGTAGATGAGGTCCACGGAGGTTTCCAGACCGAGAGAGCGCGCCCAGCCGACGGCGCGCGCAACCTGGCCGTCGCTGTGGGCGCGGTCGAGAAGCCGCAGGACACGTTCGCTCGCCGATTGCATTCCGAAGGAGATGCGCGTGAAACCGCCGGCCGCGAGGGCTTCGAGCGATTCTTGCGTGACGGTTTCGGGATTCGCCTCCGTCGTGACTTCGGCATCCGGGGCAAGGCCGAAGGCCGCACGCAGCGATTCGACAATCGCCGCGAGTTCGGACGGGGGAAGCATTGTCGGCGTTCCGCCTCCGAAGAACACGGTTTGGAAGGAAGGCGGCTCGCTCGCGACGCCGAGCGCATGGCGGCTCAGCTCGATTTCGCGCTCGAGGGTTCGCCGATAGCCGGATAGCGACGCTCCGCCGGGGAAATCCAGCTTCGTGTACGTGTTGAAGTCGCAGTATCCGCAGCGCGCCGCACAGAAGGGAATGTGGACGTAGGCGGAGAGGCCGGCCTGAAGGCTTGCCCCGGCCAAGGAAGGGGCACCTTGGCCGTCAGATGCGGATGCCGGTGACGTCATGGACGTTTCGCCCCGCTTGAAGGCCGCGCTGTTCGAATCGCGTCATGACCCGTCCGTCCCACCGAGGCGCGAATCCGCCGCGGCCGGGACCCGCCTCGTCGGCTTCGTCCGGGCGTTCGCCAAGGAAGGGGTTGTCGAAGAAGGCGCTTGCTTCGACGACGTCGCGCATGGGCCACGCATACGTGTCCCAGTCGGTCGCCAGACGCCATGCCCCTCCCGTCTCGAGGCAGCCGGCGACGATGCCCGCAAAGGCGTCGTTGACAAGCCGACGCTTGAAATGGCGCTTCTTGCGCCACGGGTCGGGGAAGAACGTCCATATCTCGCGGGCGCGTGGATTTGCGGCTCCGGGATGCTCGGCAGCGAGGGTTGCGCCAAGCTCGCGAACGCGCGCGGCGTCGTCGATTCCCGCGCTTGCCAGGCCGAAGACGACGGGAAGCGCCTGCGCCGCATCCGCCTCAAGGACGCGCACGTTCTGCGCTTCCTCGCGCACGATGCGGGCGACGCAGCGCGCCGCTCCCGGATGCCACGCCTCCACGGCGAGCACGTTCCAGTCGGGATGGGCAAGCGCCCAGGACACGCACTGCTCGCCCGACCCGGGGCCGATTTCGACGGCGAGCGGGGCCTGGCGTCCGAAGGCGGCAACAAGGTCGATGTCCGCATCGGGAGCAAGCGAACTCGCCGCGTTGCCTCGCGGCGCGTCGATGAGGTACTTCGGACCGAGGGTCTTGAGCAGGTCTTCGTACTTGCGTCCAAGCCTGCTTCCCCTCCGGGAAAACGAGCGGATTCTGCGATCGTGGCGCTCGGCGCCGTGAGCCTGCGTGTCGTCCATTGCGCCATCCTATCGGGCATGCCGCGCCCGGACGGCGCGGACGAATGCCCGCGTCGCAAATGGGTCACGCAACACACGCCCGCGAGGGCCGCCTCCCGCGCTGTCCCGCAAGCTCGCGCACGCTCTCCGGCGTCGCAACGGGGGCAGGCCAGTGCCGCATGGGGGACCGTGTTCGGTCGTTTCGCTTCCTCTCGCAGCGAGGCGGGCCGAGAGGCACGAATGCCCGCATTCATGCCCGAGGCCAGGGAAGCTGCCGCAGGAAGCCGCAGTCTGCCCGACCGCGGCTTCCTCGCTCCGGTCTCGCGCAGGCACGCTCGCGCGGCGCTTCCGCTCGTCGCCGTCCCGTTTGCGGCACCCGGTTCTCCGGCCTGCGCAAACAGCCGGGCGTCCTTCCGAGACGGCCCCTTCTTCCGCAGCAAACACCGCCT
>CACYEE010000231.1 GCA_902773415.1 uncultured Actinomyces sp. | reverse complement strand
CTGCTTGCCTTGGACGCCGACGCTTGAGCCCGGTTCCGGCGCCGCCCGCGCCCGCCGCGGAAGGGCGTATCAATGGTGTCAGACCCCTGTGATACGCCTGGACGGGTCCCGCTGCGCGCGACCTTGCCAAAATGCCCGTCCGCCAACGTGTGGCGGTGCAAGACGACGCTTTGGCAAGGCTGTGCGCAAAGGCCGCGCGCGCAGGGCTCCCGTCCCAGCCGCCTGTGCGGGCAAAGTGCGAGGTCCGCAAAGGGGACTGTTCCCTTAGTGGCATTCCACGGTGGCCGCGACCTCGGGCACGCCCGGCTCGGGAGACGCAGGCCACACTGCTTTCCCGTGGACTGTAGCCGTTCCGGGCTTGCCCAGGCAAGCGTATCGAACGTGCGTTTCCCTTAGACTTGGCCTTGACGCGCTTCCTGCGTCGTACATCATACGGAGAGGAATTCTCGACATGGCCAAGCAGCGCATCGGCAAGGTCAAGCTCGGATCGAAGCCGCGAATCATCGTGCCGCTTATCGGCAGGAACAAGAAGGAGATTCTCGGGGAGGTCTCGCGAATCTCCAAACGCAAGGCGGACATTGTCGAATGGCGCATCGACCATTTCGAGGATTGCCTCGATTCTTCCTCCTGTTTTTCGATGGCGGCGAAGATTTCCTCGCGCGCCTCGATGCCCATGCTTGCGACCTTCCGCACGCACCGCGAGGGCGGCAAGGTGGAGATCGACGGCGGCGAGTACCGCAAGCTCCTGCGTTCTCTCGCCCAGTCCGACGTGGTTGACGCAATCGACGTGGAAATGTTCTTCGACGAGGCCGAACCGGCGAGAATCATCGAGGCGACGCACCGGACGGGCTGCGTTGCGGTCGGTTCCTACCATAGTTTCGGCGGCACGCCCAAGCGAGCGGAGATTGTCGAGCGCATCGGGCAGATGGCCGAGATGGGCGCGGACATCGTGAAGTTTTCGTGCATGCCGAAGTCGATGACGGACGTTGCCACCCTGCTTGCGGCGACGGCGGAAGCGAGGGAGAAGGTCGACAAGCCGCTGATCACGATGTCGATGGGCACCCTCGGAATCGTCTCGCGCACGGCCGGTTTCGCTTTCGGTTCGGTGGCGACATTCGCGTGCGTCGCCAAGGGCGAGGCGTCGGCGCCGGGGCAGGTGCCGCTCGACGAGCTCAAGCCCGTGCTCGACAAGCTGCGCGAGTGGTACGACGACTGATGCCGCGTCGCGCCTGACGGGCGTGCGGGCGAACGTACGGGCAGGTTGCGACGCCGAAAGGCCGGCAGGCAAACCTGCGGGCGCCGAACGTCGCGTCGCCGACAACCGCAAGACGGATCGTACGGGCGTGCGAATACGCGCGGGCGGCAGGACCCGCGCCGCAAGGAGGACCGTGCGTCAAGACCCTCGGTTTTCCGGGGCCGTGCGGGGCCTTGCATGTCACGTGGAACGGATTCACGCGCGCATCCGGGCGCAGGTAGGCTATGGGGCGGCACGACGCGGAAGCGCGAGGCTTTCGCGAATCCCGAAGGAAAGGTACGACGTGAAGGAAGTCAAGGTTGCCCTGCTCGGATGCGGCACCGTCGGAACCCAGGTGGCCCGCCTGCTCGGCGAACAGGCCGAGGAATTCGCCGCCCGTTCGGGGGCGAAGCTCAGCCTCGTCGGCATTGCGGTGCGCGACGCCTCCGCCCCGCGCGATCCGGCCATCGACACGGCCCTGCTCACGGAGGATGCCGAAAGCCTCGTCGACGATGCCGATATCGTCATCGAGCTCATCGGCGGAATCGAGCCGGCACGCGCCCATATCCTGCGGGCCTTCGCCGCAGGCGCCTCCGTCGTCACGGGAAACAAGGCGCTGCTTGCCGCACACGGCCCCGAACTCTACGAGGCCGCGGCCGAAGCCGACGTCGACCTCTATTACGAGGCTGCCGTCGCCGGCGCGATTCCCGTGGTCTACGGCCTGCGCGAATCGCTCGCGGGCGACCGCATCACCCAGGTTCTCGGCATCGTCAACGGCACGACGAACTACATTCTCGACGAAATGACCGTCGCCGGCCTGTCCTTCGACGAAGCCCTCGCCCAGGCCCAGGAGCTCGGATACGCCGAAGCGGATCCGACCGCCGACGTCGACGGTCTCGACGCCGCCGCCAAGTGCGCGATTCTCGCTTCTCTCGCCTTCCACACGCGCGTCGCCCTCGACGATGTCCACGTCCACGGAATCCGCGAGATCGCCGCGGAGGACATCAAGGCGGCAGCGGCGTCCGGGCATGTCATCAAGCTGCTCGCCAACGCCAGGCGCCGCGAAGGCGGAATCGAGCTTTCGGTCGGGCCGACGCTCATTCCCGTGGACCATCCGCTGGCCACCGTCCACGGTTCCTTCAACGCCGTCGTCATCGAAGCCGAAGCGGCCGACCGGCTCATGTTCTACGGGCGCGGAGCCGGCGGAGCCCCGACCGCTTCCGCGGTTCTCTCCGATGTCGTGGCCGCCGCCGCGCACAAGGTGTCCGGCGGGCACGCCCCGCGCGAACTCATCTATGGCGCGCTGCCGATTCTTCCGCCCGCCGAAACCATCGCGCGTTTCCAGCTCGAACTTGCCGTGGAGGACAAGATCGGCGTGCTGACCGAGGTTTCGGGCGTTTTCGCCAAGCACGGCGTCTCGATTTCCGCCGTCGCCCAGAACTACGTGCGTTCGGACAAGCGCGGCGAAACCTGCCGCCTGACCGTCACCACGCACGAAGCGCTTCGGCGCGACCTTGAAGCTACCCTCGCCGAGCTCGAAGCCTCGAGCTTCGTTGCCGAGGTTGTCCACGTCATTCGAGTAGAGGAGAACTGAGATGGCGCACCAGTGGCAAGGAGTCGTCAACGAGTACCGCGAGCGCATGCCTTTTGGCGACGACGCTCCCGTCGTCACCCTTCGCGAGGGCGGCACGCCGCTTGTGCGCTCGCGGGCG
>CACYEE010000230.1 GCA_902773415.1 uncultured Actinomyces sp. | reverse complement strand
TACATTGTCAAAGAATACGCAAACCCGTTTGTCTCGCTGAAGATTGGAGGCAAGGACTACACGTCGGCGTTCAATCCGGGTTCAGTTGAGTATTACTCTGCATCCGCCGCCGTGAAATCGTTCAGCGGCAAGCTTTCCGTGAAACTGGCGAAAGGATGGAAGCTCGTTAAGGCATGGTGGGCGCCGGGCAATACCTTGAAGTTCATCAAGAATGGAAGCAAGGTCAGCAAGGCCAAGTTTATTGGCTTCTATATCAAGAAGGGTAAACAGAAAGAGCAGCTGTGGCTGTATGCGTCGAAATAGGCAGGCTGCGATAAGTGCATAGGAAGTCCACCTCGCGCGGGCGGGTCTCGCGCGCCTGCGGGCGGCCGTTCTTTAGCTAAGCCCAATCTTCGTTTTGACATCTTTCTGCATGGCATCTATACTGAATTTACTTTCAGTGAATGTGAATTCAGTATAGGAGGCTCTATGTTCGTCGGCCGCGAAAAGGAGCTCGACATCCTGGCGGGGCAGTTCGCCTCGCGGTCGAGGACGGCGGTGCTCGTGTACGGCAAGCGGCGCGTGGGGAAGTCCACGCTCATCTCGCAGGCTGCAAAGGGTTTCGACGGCACGGTCGTCGAACACGTCTGCGTGCAAAGCTCGTTCGAGGGCAATCTAGAGCTGCTCTGCCGAAGCGTCGGCAAGTCGCTCGGCATGCCGACCTTGCGGTTTGGGCACCTGTACGACCTGTTTGACTTCCTGAAGTCGCGCGAAGAGCGCCTCCTACTCGTCTTGGACGAGTACCAGTACCTCAAGCAGACACGCAAAGGCGCCGAGGTGGACTCCTATTTCCAGGCCATCGTCGACTCTCTGCCCGAGCATGTCAAGCTCGTTTTGTGCGGGTCCTTCGTCACCGTCATGCGCGAGCTGCTGGAGGAAGGCAACCCCCTGTTCGGGAGGTTTACCGCCGTCTTGCACCTCGAGGAGTTCGACTACTACGATGCCGCCCGCTTCTGTCCCGACAAGAGCCCCTTCGAGAAGGCTGGCATGTACGGCTTGTTCGGCGGCTCGCCGTTCGTCCTTTCGCAGCTCGACTATGACCTCACGCCCGAGCAGAACATGGTCAACCTGCTGCTCCCCGAGACGGGCGTGCTGCGGACGCACGTGGAAAGCGTCATGCTCAAGGAGGTGCAGCGCGTCTTCGACGTGCGGATACTGGAAGCGCTCGGCAACGGCAAGAAGCGCTATTCGGAAATCCGGTCGGTTGTCGGCGAGCGAAGCGCCGGCCTTTTGAGCAAACAGCTCAAGAACCTCACGAACATGGAGGCGGTGCGCATCGTGTCGCCTGTCAACAGGCGAGCAGACAAGAAGAAGCAGTTCTACGAGATAGGCGACAACCTCATGCGTCTCTACTTCGCCTTCGTGTTCGGCAACGCCGCCCCTTTGGCGAACCTCGGGGAGCAGGCCTTCTTCGACGTCGAGGTGGCCCCCTCCATCTCGCAGTTCGTCGACCGTCGGTTCGAGGACGTGGCCATCCAGTATTTCAGGCGCCTGGCCCGCTCGGGCGCACTCCCCGGCGTACGCGACTTTGGCTCGTACTGGTACGACGACCCGCAGGCGCGCTCCAACGGCCAGTTCGACTGTGTGCTCGCCAGGGAAGATTCCCTGGACTTCTTCGAGTGCAAGCGATTCGACCGGCCAATGACGCGCGAGGAATGCGAAGCGGAAGAGCTGCAGGTGCGGGCGGTTCCGGGCGCGAGCATCGGCGCCGTTGGCTTCGTCTGCGCTGGCGGCTTCGACTTTGAATCGGCCGACTATCGACTGGTGTCGGGCGGCGACCTGTTCGCAGAGGGCCTTTGATCGAGGCACGCCTGTATGCACGCATGTCTGGCCTCGGGCAGATAGATGAGGCCCGCCCCCGGAGTAGCTACCTGGGGTGGGCCGCTTTTTCCCTGAAGGACCCAGAAACTCCCCCTTGACAGGGCGATGGGCATATGGGGGGACAGTCCCCAACTGTGCATGGCCACAGATTCCCGCCTTACGCACAATTGGGGACTGTCCCCAACTGTGCATGGCGGTCGATTCCCGCCTTACGCAGGCTGCTTGGCCATGTTTACGAAACCAATTACTGCGAATACGGCTGCTGCGACAAGGTAGGCAGGGAGCAGCGGCGAAGCGGTGCCGGCTATGTCGAAGATGCCGCGCAAGCAGCTGGCCAGCATTAGCGCAGCTATGGCCAGCGCCCATGCCTGGCGCGACGCGCGGGGCGGATCTGTGCGGGCAAGGTGGCTGCCCAGTGCGATGACGGCGCCCCCAAGAAGCGGGATAGCGAACATGAATGTCATGAACGGGCTGTATACGCCATGGCTGAACTGCGCGTAGATGATTGCGAACACTGCGCATCCAAGAGCGGCGATCACGTAGTGCTTCACCAGCTTTCTAACCGAAGTAGACAATGTCGCTCACGCTCCTTTCGCCACCGACGTTGCCGCTAGTGGGATTGTTGATAACCTTGCCGTCGAAGTACAGCGTGGTCGATCCGCCGCCATCGAGGTTGTAGGCGAACGTCGCCCCGTTGTCG
>CACYEE010000229.1 GCA_902773415.1 uncultured Actinomyces sp. | reverse complement strand
TGCGTTCGACACCGACGGCGCGCCGTGCCTGTGGCACGCCGGCGAAGACGGCGAGGGTGTCTGGACGCGGCTCACGGCGCTCCGCGCGTACGCCGACGGCGACTGGGTGCGCGTATCGGCCGATTTCGACTACCCGGCCACAGGCGCCGCATCCGTGCAAGTTCGGCTTGACGGCAGCTGCTGCATTGCCCCGAGTGGCCGTCGCAATCCCTCGGACGCCACGCCCAACGGCGGATCGTGGTTTCGTCTTCTCGCGCCGGCCGCGACGCGGCGGAAAGTCTCTGCAATCGAGTTTGCCGATGCCACGGGCGTCGACGATCTCGTCCTCGCGTCCCACGCCCCGGCGCTGGCGCCGGACTTCCCGACGGGGGCTGTCACCTCCTCCGGAGGCATCCCGTTCGCGTGGTTCGACGGATTTGGCATTCCGCGCGACCCTGCGGGCGACCCCGATGCTGATGGTCTCAACAATCTCGCCGAATGCAACGCTGGCACCGATCCCCTCGACCCAGCATCGCACCCGCCTCCTCCGATGACGCTCATCGTGCGGTAGCGCGAGGAGCGTTTCAGGGCATCATGGTGTGGCAACCCTTTTCCGGCCCGTAACGAGATAATTCCGGCCGGGACAGGAGTTCTTCATTGCGACTTCGCATGAAAATGGGCTATTCCACTAGAGCGGTTTTAACGATAGAATAACGCGACACGCCCGCATCGGCATTGCCGAGGGGCTGCCACAAAGAACAGAGAAAGCACACATCCATGAGAGTTCGCATTGCCGCCTGGTCCCCTTCCCGTCGTTCGCGCGTCGTTGAGTCCTTCCTGCAGAGGGACGCGTTTGATCCTGCCGCCGAACGAACAGCCCAGGCTGTCCTGGAGGATATCCGCATGCGCGGGGAGGCCGCCATCATGGCCTACTGCGCGAAGTTCGAGGGCGTGGTGCTGCGGGCGCTCGACCTGCGCGTCTCGGAGGCCGAGATCGACGCCGCCTGCGCCAAGATTCCGGAGGGCACGCGCCGCCAGGTCGAGGAGGCCCACCGCCGCGTCGCCGACTTCGCGCGCCGCTCGATGCGCCAGGACTGGTCCGTGGCGACGGAGAACGGCGGTCGTCTGGGCGAGTTCTTCCAGCCTCTGGGCCGTGTGGGCATCTACGTGCCCGGCGGCACCGCGCCGCTTGCCTCCACCGTCGTCATGACCGCCACCCTCGCGCAGGTGGCCGGGGTCCCCGAGATCGTCGCCTGCACCCCGTGCGACCGCGTGACGCACGAGGTGAACCCCGTAGTCCTGTACGCGATGCGCCTGTGCGGCGTGACCGAGGTCTACCGCGTGGGCGGCATCCAGGCCATCGGCCTGATGGCCTACGGCATGCGCCATGCCGAGCCGGTGCAGAAGATCGTCGGCCCCGGCGGCGCGTTCGTCACCGCCGCCAAGCGCCTCGTCTACGGCACCGTCGCGCTCGACCTCGTTGCCGGTCCGAGCGAAATCGCGATTCTCGCGGACAAGTCCGCCGACCCGACCTGGCTGGCGATGGACATGATTTCGCAGGCCGAGCACGGGACGGGCCACGAGAAGGCGCTTCTCGTGACGGACGACAAGGACCTCGCGGCGGCCGTTGACACGGCGATCCACAAGGCCGTGCTCAGCGCCCCGCGCAAGAAGCTCATCCAGAAGGTGGCCGACAACGGCGGACTGCTCATCGTGACGGTCTCCGACCTGGAGCGCGGCATCGAGCTCATCCGCAGCTTCGCGCCGGAGCACTTCGAGATCATGGTGGAGAACCCCGAGTCGATTCTCCCGAAAGTGCGCAACGTTGGCGCCGTGTTCGTCGGCAAGTGGACGCCCGAATCCGCGGGCGACTTCGTCGCGGGCCCGAGCCACGTGCTGCCCACGGGCGGCGCGGCCAAGCGCTTCTCCGGCCTCACCGTGGAGGACTTCCGCCACCGGACGAGCCTGGTGCAGTACACCGAGGAGGACCTCAGGGGCGCGCTGCCCGTCATCGAGGCGTTCGGCGCGCTGGAGGGC
>CACYEE010000228.1 GCA_902773415.1 uncultured Actinomyces sp. | reverse complement strand
CACCGGTTCGTCCAGGCCGGCTTCTCCGGTTCGGCATCCGCAAGCTCCTTGCCGGGGCCTTCGGCAGTCTTGGCGGCGGGCGCCGCGGAAACCTTGACGGGCGGCGGGGGCCACATGATGTCGCCGGCGCTCGTGACGCTGACGCCGCGCACGACCTCGTCGTCCATGTCAAGCGTGAGCTGGCCGTCCTTGTCCGGAGTCGTCAGCTTGAAGAAGTTGACGATGTTCTGGCCGTAGAGCTGGGAGGCCTGGCCAGGCAGGCGTCCGGGAAGATCGGTGTAGCCGATGATGGTCACGCCGTTGTCGGTATGGACCACTTCCCCGGCCTTCGTCAGTTCGCAGTTTCCCCCGGAAGCGGCCCCCATGTCGACGATGACCGAACCGGGCTTCATCTTCGCGACGGCGTCGGCGGTAATGAGAAGCGGAGCCGGGCGGCCCGGAATGAGAGCGGTCGTGATGACGATGTCGGACTTTTCGGCTTGCGCCGTGTAGACCTCGAGAGCAAGCCTCTCCTGGTCGGCGGTCATGGCCTTGGCGTATCCGTCGGTCGATTCCTGCTTGACGGGAATCTCGACGAAGCTCGCGCCCATCGATTCGACCTGTTCGGCCACCTCGGGGCGAACGTCCGTCGCCTCGACGATGGCGCCCATCGAGTTTGCGGTTCCGATGGCGGCAAGGCCCGCCACGCCGGCACCGATCACGTACACCCTGGCCGGGGGCACCTTTCCGGCGGCCGTGACCTGGCCGGTGAAGAGCCGGCCGAAATGGCTCGCGGCCTCGATGACGGCGCGGTAGCCGCCGATATTCGCCATCGAGGAGCGCACGTCGAGGGCCTGCGCGCGCGAAATGCGCGGCACCGCGTCCATCGCGAGCGCGGTGAGCTTCTTCTCGGCGAGCCTGTCGACAAGCTCGGGGCTGGCGCCGGGATTCATGCGGGCGATAAGCGTCGCGCCGTCGCGGATGAGGGCCATTTCCGCCTCGGGCGGGGTGTCGAGGCAGGTGACGATGTCCGCTCCCCAGGCCTCGTTCTTGCTGACGATGGTCGCGCCGGCGTCCTGGTACCTGTCGTCGTAGTAGGCTGCGGCGACTCCCGCGCCCGTCTCGACGACGACCTCGTAGCCGAGCTTGACGAGCTTGGCTACGGTATCGGGGGACGCGGCGACGAGGGTTTGCCCTGCATGGGGCTCCTTCGGCACACCGATTCTCACTGTGTCTCCTTACTGTGTCCTTCCGGCACCTTGCACGGTGCCCGGAAGCCTGTGCGAATACGGACCGTATCGCTTTCTAGGCTACCGAATCGACGCGCCTGTTGCGCTATCGACGTGGGAGCGATGTTGCTTGACGCGAAGATACGCCGATGTGGCCTCCGTCTGTTGGAGTGTCCGCGATTCGGCTGGCCGGCTTCGGCCTGTCAGTTCCTGATTCGGCGTGCGCGGCCGATTAGGATGAGGGCCCTTTCGACCGCGAAGTCCGGGTCCCGCGAAGCCCCCTTGATGTCGGCATCGGCCTGCACGACGGCGAGGATGGCGTCGCCCAGGCCCTGGTCGCTCCAGTGTCGTGCCGACTCTTTCGCCTTGCGCATGCGCCAGTCGTTGCCGCGCCCTCTCCCGGCCTTTCCGTCTTTGGCGAGCGCGATGTCGCGGAGCTTGTCGGCGAGCGCGGCAACGATCCGTACATGGTTCGTGCCTGTCGCCGTCGCGTGGCGGGCAAGGGCGATCGCGTCTCCTGTCTGTCCGGCTATTGCGGCGTCGGCGACGTTGTAGCCCGTGGCTTCGCGCCGGCCGCCGTAGTATTCGCGAACGTGCTCGATGGTGACGGGTCCTTCGATGTCGTCGAAGAGCTGGTCGAGCGCGGAGAGGAGTTCGCGGGTGTCGGAGCCGAGGGCTTCGATGAGCGCCCACGCAGCGTCGTTGGCGATTGCGCCTTCGCGATGGATGGCTTCTTCGTCGATGAGGCGGCGCTTGTCCTTGCCTGTTTTCGCTTTGGGGATTTCGCAGATCTGGTGTCCGATCCTGGCGATGTCGCGCAGCAGCCCGGTTCCTGTCTGGCCTCCGTAGTGGACGATGAGCATGATGCAGTCCGGCTGCGGCTGCGCAACGTATCGCCTCAGGTCGGCGATGAGCGTGCCGTCGGCGTCTTCGGCATGGTCGACGAGAAGCAGCTTCGCTTCGCCGAAGAGGGAGGGGCTGGCGTGGACGTCGAGGTCGTGCTCGGCGTAGGCGGCCGGCGAGATTCGGACCGTTTCGACGTTCGGGTCGTGTGCGCGGGCGAGCCGGACGTACCGGTCGATGGCCCGTTCGGCAAGGAGGTCTTCTCCTGCCTTGATGAGCGTGACGGGCCGAAGCCTGAGCCTGTCCCAGCGGATGCCTGCTGCTGCCTGGGCCATGATGTCTCCGTTCCTTGCGCTTGTGCGACGTCGTGTCCAAGTATGCCAGCGCCCGTGCCTCATCGCCGTCGCCTTGTCTGCGGGACGAGCCGTGGAGGGCTGGAGGGGTCGGTCAGGACGATCGTACCGTCCGTTCGGGTGTCGAGTATCTGCGCGTCCCGATAGGTTTCGAGCGCCTGGCGGCTCGGGTGCCCGTAGGCGTTCTCTCCGACGGAGATCACGGCGAGGTCCGGGAGGGCTGCCTGGGCGAGCCGCGGGCTTTGGCGTGCCGATCCGTGGTGGGCGACGACGAGGGTGCGCACGCGCCCCGTCTCGCGGGCGATGTCGAGTTGGACATCGCCGTCGGCGTCGCCCATGACGAGCGCTCCTCCGGCCGCGTCGATCGTGACGACAAGGCAATCGGCATTGGGATCGTGGCGGAGAACCGGCCCCGGATTCAGGACGGTGACGGCTGCGTGTCCGGCAGGTCCCTCCAGACGCTCGCCGCGTCTGACCTGCCTGAACGGAATCGAGCGGTCCTCGAGCAGGCGCAGGGTTTCCCGCGCCTCGTCCCGAGGTTCGCCGTCGGGCGATACCCACGCCTGGCGGACGTTCGCGCGGGCAAGCACGTCGGCGAGGCCGCCGATGTGGTCGTCGTGGAAGTGGGAGAGTACCAGGAGGTCGATGGTTTCGACGCCTGCCTGGGCCAGGCAGCGGTCCGCGCCGCCGTCTTCGGGGCCGACGTCGACCATGACGATTCCCGCTTCGGTTCGGGCAAGAAAGGCCGAGCCTTGGCCGACGTCGCAGACGATGGCCTGCCAGTGCGTGGGAATCCGGGCCTGGAAGGACCGATGCGCGCCGTATGCGAAGACGGCGAGAAATGCGACGAGGAGAACGGCCACCGGGCGTTTTCGGCTGCCTGCCCGGGGCTGGGCCACGGCAATCGCCCAGGCTTCGCCGAGCGTGACGAGCGCCGCCTGCACGGCACCGATTCCCGAGCCGGGCCATGCGGCGAGGGTGGTTGCGACGCAGGAGATCCACCACGTGCATGCCGCGGACGGAAGGAGGACGAGGGCGGCCACGCTTGGCGCGACGGGGGCGAGGAGCGCCGCGGCAAGTCCGAAGACGGTCAGGGGCGCGACGACGGGGGCGACGAGAACGTTGGCAAGCACGCCCCACACCGACCCCGTGTCGGTGAACATCAGGAGGATGGGGCTGCACGCGAGCTGGGCGGCGAGGGAGATCGCCACGGCGTCGGCGATGCCCGCCACGGGAATCCGGCGGGTGGCGGCCGAGGAGGGGAAGAGGGCGTCGACATGCTCCTCCAGCCGTGCCGACAACGGCTTGCCGAGCAGCACGATTCCTGCCGTCGCCGCTGCGGAAAGGAGGAAGCCATAGGAGATTGCGAGCCACGGATTGGCCAGTCCTGCGATGATGACGGCCGCTGCAAGCGAGGCGATTGCCTGCGTCGGCCGTCGCAGCGCGAGGGCCGCGAGCACGACGACGTCCATGAGCGCCGCCCTGACGACCGATGCGTGGGTGCCGACGAGAGCGACGAGCGCGGCCAGGGCGACCGCTGCGGACACGGCGGCGCGCGCCGCGCGCCGCCTGCCGACCGCAAGCAGGACGATTCCCGTCACGATCGAGACGTGTCCGCCGGAAACGGCGACGAGATGGGTGAGCTGGGCGAGTCTCATGGCCTCCGAAAGGTCGGGGGCGACACGGCTGTCGTCGCCAAGCGCGACGCCCGGCACCAGGCCCTGGGCGTGGGCGGCCAGCGGCTCAAGCAGTCTGGTCAGGCTTGCCCCGATTTCCGCAACGACACGCCCATGGACGCTTCCTGGCCCCGAAACCTGCGGATGCGACAGATGCGCCCGTGCCGCGGCCCTGTTTCCCGGACGTGCCGGAGCGAGCCGCGCGGCGGATTCGATGCGCTGGCCTTGACGAGCATCGCACGGCAGTCCATCGGCGTGGATGACGACGGGAAGGACGGAATGCCGGAGCGCTTCGCGAAGGTGTCCGGCGTCAAGGGCCCCGAACCCCGCATTGCCCCAGGAATGGCTGCCGAGGACCCGGCTTTCGATACTCGTCAGCGACAGGTCTGCGGCGCATTGCCCTTCGCTGCTCCACGCTTCCGCTTCGGTCCGCCCGCGTACCACGGCCTCGATTCTCGCCGTCTGCCCGCCTTCGGCGGCCGCAAGGAGCCATTGCGGCTGGGCGGCGTTCGCATGAACCATTGCCATTGCGGCGGTTGCGCAGACGACCGCAAGCGGAAAGGCGACGAGGGCGCCGAGCCGGCCTGGCAGGCCCGAAGCCCGAAGGCCGCTCGGGCCTGCACCGAGAAATCCTCTCCAGCCGAGGAACCCCAGGAAGGCAAGCGCGAGCACGGAAACCGCCAGGAGCCCCGGCGCGAACGCGCCATGACGAACCTGTGGCGGCACGTGAAGGCCCGCATACGCCCCCGCAATCGATCCGGCAGCCGAAGGCAGCAGCCGCATGTCCTGACCGGTTCGCGCCCGCGCGCTCACCCGACGGCAACCCGATCCTTGAGCTGGGCAAACTTTGCCTGCCCGATGCCGGACACCTCGAGCAGGTCCTCGACGGCACGGAAACCGCCGTTTTCTTCGCGCCATGCCACGACGGCACCTGCCAGTGCAGGGCCGATTCCCGGAAGCGACTGGAGTTCCTCGTTCGTTGCCGTATTGAGGTTCACGGCGCCCGCCTGCCCGGTGCCGGTCACGGTCGAGGACGTCTCGGTTCCCCCGCCCGTCGCGGCGGCCATCGGCGTTTCTCCGACCGCAGCGATATGCACGTGCTGGCCGTCGGAGACCGGAGCTGCGAGGTTCACCAGCGCGCGTTCCGCATTCTCCGCAATGCCGCCTGCAAGGGTCACGGCATCATTGACGCGCGCTCCGGCGGGCAGGGTGTAGACCCCCGGCGAGGCGACAGCGCCGGAAACGTAGACGACAAGCTGGCCCGATCCGGCTGGCGGCGGGGCCGGTGCCGCCGGCATGTCCGGTTGCGAAGCGTCCTGCGTCGCCGGAACCGACTGGAGAGCCGATGGCGACGGCTCTTCGACCGACGGCATCGGAGCGCCCGGGCTGGCGTCCCCGGCATGTTCGAGCGCTCCGAGAGCGGCAGTCCTGCCCCACAGGACGATGAGCACGAGAGCAAGCGCAATGGCGAGCGAGCCCAGTGCTTTCCCTTCAAGGCGGAACCGGTTTTTGGGCGAACGGCTCCCGAAATCGGCAACGTCCTGGCCCGTTCCGGCACCATAGGCGAGCCGGACAAGATCGTGCCGCATCGCCCGACGTTCCGGCTCGTCATGCCCGGATGCCCCTTCGGGGTCCTCGCGGCTCGTCGCCGGGACGTCCCGGCAGCGGTGCCGGCCTGCGCGTTTCCGGTTTTCCTCGGCGGCAGGCGCGCCGCTTCCTGCCGGATCCGGTTCGGGCTGCCTGGGCGAACCGTCGAAATCGTCATGTCGCGCAGACGACGGGACGTGCGGAGCGAAATCGAACTCGGCGGGAAGGAGCTGGCGGGACGATGAATAGCGTGGCGGTGGCTGATGCATGCCATCGATTCTTCTCGCGAACCGCCAGGCCTTGCCAGAGGGAATCGAAAGGTGTGGATGGGCGATGCGACATGGGTGCCTGTGGATACGGGTACGGCTGGCCCGTAACGGAAAATGGCGGAATTGCGCCGCTCGCCGCTCGCCGGTTGCGGTGTTCCCGATTGTGGAAATCCCGGCCTGCGGCCGGTTTTCCACAGCCTGCGCCACACGACGGATGCGCCAAAGGGCGTGCCGCAAGGATGCCCGTACCCGGACGGCACCGATCTGCGCATCGTTCCGACTCCCCGCCAGGCTGTTTGTGCAGGCCAGAGAGCCGGATGCCGCAAAGGAGACAGACTGGCGCCGCATTGGGGGACAGTCCCCTTTCCGGCACCCGACGGCGGGTGCGGCCTTGCGGGAAAGCCCCGCGAAGAGAAGGATCTAGGCCTCGTAGGTCAGTGTCGACGTCAGCGAACGGGTCTGCCCGGGGCGAAGAGACAGGCGCGCGGCCTCGTCTGCCCGGTTGAAGGCATTGGGCAGGGCCGAGCAGGGGGCGAGCCCGATCGAGCCGCGAGGCCCGCGCTCGAAGGAATCGCCCGTCGAAACCCGGACCACGGGAGCCTCGCTCGGTTCCTGGGTAAGACTGACCCGCACACCCGAAACGGGATCGGTCACCGTCGTCACGACAACGCCGTTCTCGTCGGGAACGAGGTCGGTGTAGGACTGATCGAGCCGTGTCGTCCCGATGTAGTCGATCTGTTCGGGCGTCTGGATTCCTCCGTAGGCCGCATCGCCGTTGAACGGAACCCCTCGGGCGTCGGCCATGACCCTGGTACGCGCAGGCACGCGAACCGACAGGTTCGAGATGCCGCTGCGCCCGGGCAGCCTGACGAACGGCATCCATCCGAGGGAAACCGGGGCCGTCGAATCGCCGAGGTTCTCCACGCCGATCGTCGCCGAAAGATGGGCAAGCCTCCCTGCGCCTGCCTCGAGCGCAAACAGAACGGAAACGCGCATCGGCCAAGGATACCCGTCGGTCGCGGGAAGGTCCGTCTGAAGATGCAGGGCGTCGCCCGCCTCGCGTCGCACGAAATCGACGCCGTAGGCGAGGGAGCGGGCAGGATCGCCGCGCGTCAGGGATGCGACGTCGTATCGCGTGCCTTCATGGACGTATTGGCAATCCCTCAGCGTGCCTGCCCACGGCGCCATTACGAGAGATCGTCCGGAAACGGCCGCCTCGACCTCGCCGGCATTCTCGTAGCCGTCAACGACCTCGGCCCCGCCAAGCGGCCGCCAGGACAGCAGCGTCGCCCCTCGTTCGGCGACAAGGGCGGTCGATCCGTCCGGAGCCCCGATGCGCCACGCGCGCAGCCCGTCGAAACCCTCTTCGGAAATCGGAACAAGCGCGGCCCCCATCACGGCACCACGTTCACGAGCTTCGGCACGCGCACGATGACGCGGCGCGGTTCGCCGTCGAGATGCTTCCGGATCTTTGGCGAGGCGAGCGCAATCTTCTCGAGTTCGTCCTCCGCGATGTCCGCAGGCACTTCGAGGCGGTCGCGGAGCTTGCCCTTGACCTGGACGACGCAGGTCACGGTGTCGTCCACAAGCAGCGACTCGTCCGCGACGGTCGGGAAGGGCCCGTGCGCGAGCGACTTGGCATGTCCAAGGCGCGCCCACAGCTCTTCGGCGATGTGCGGAGCAATCGGCGAGACCATGAGCACGAGCGCCTCGGCGGCCTCGCGCGGCACGGCGTCCAGGCCGGTCAGATGGTTGTTGAGCACGATCATCTTCGCGATCGCCGTGTTGATGCGCATGTTGTCGAGTTCGGCGGCGACGTCGGCGATGGTGCGGGCCACGAGCCGCGCCGTCGCCTTGTCCATGTCCGAATCGACGACGGTGGTTTCGCCGGTCGTCTCGTCAACGACATTGCGCCACAGGCGCTGGAGGAAGCGCTGGGAGCCGACGACGGCGCGCGTTTCCCAGGGGCGCGAAAGATCAAGCGGGCCCATCGACATCTCGTAGACGCGGAAGGTGTCCGCACCGTACCGGGCGCACATGTCGTCCGGGGTCACGATGTTCTTCAGGGACTTGCCCATCTTGCCGTATTCGCGGCTGACCTTCTCGCCGTTCCACATGAAGACGCCCTCTTCGACCTCGTCGACCTCGTCGGCCGGAACGTACTGGCCGCGCGAATCCGTGTAGGCGTAGGCCTGGACGTAGCCCTGGTTGAAGAGCTTGTGGTACGGCTCGGAGGAGGAGACGTGGCCCAGGTCGAACAGGACCTTGTGCCAGAAACGCGCGTAGAGCAGATGGAGCACGGCGTGTTCGACGCCCCCGACGTACAGGTCGGTTCCGCCGGCCGGGTTGCCGGGCTGCGGGCCGAGCCAGTACTCCTCGTTGTCCTTTCCGACGAAGGCCTCGGAGTTGTTCGGGTCGATGTAGCGCAGCTCGTACCAGCACGAGCCGGCCCACTGGGGCATCGTGTTCGTTTCGCGCCGGTAGGTCTTCGTGCCGTCGCCAAGGTCGAGCTCGACCTCGACCCAATCCTCGGCGCGCCCGAGCGGTGCCTCCGGATAGGAATCGGCGTCGTCGGGATCGAAGGTGCGCGGAGAGTAGTCGGAAATCTCGGGCAGCTCGACGGGAAGGGCGGATTCGGGAAGCGCGTGGACGTTGCCGTTGTCGTCCCACACGACGGGGAAGGGCTCGCCCCAGTAGCGTTGGCGCGAGAAGAGCCAGTCGCGCAGGCGGTAGGTCACCGTGCCCTTGCCCAGTCCCTTCGATTCCAGCCATTGGGTCATCGCCGATTTTGCCTCGTCCTTGCCCAGGCCGTCGAGCGAAAGCTCGCCGTTGGCGGAGTCGACGGCGACGCCGTCGCCCACGTAGGCACCCTCCTCAAGGTCCCAGCCGTAGGGGTCCTCGGCCGGGCCGATGGTGCGAACGATGTCGAGCTCGTACTTCCTGGCGAACTCCCAGTCGCGCTCGTCATGGGCGGGCACGGCCATGATGGCGCCGGTGCCGTAGCCCATGAGGACGTAGTCGGCAACGAAGACCGGCACGGGCTTGCCGTTGACCGGGTTCGTGCCGAACAGGCCGGAGAATACGCCGGTCTTCGTGCGGCCCTCGTCGATGCGTTCGACCTCGCTCTTGCTGCCGGCTTCGGCGCGGTAGGCCGCAACGGCCTCTGCGGGGCTGGAGTATCCGCCGGTCCACGCTTCGCGGGTTCCTTCGGGCCAGGCGGCCGGGACGGAGAGCTTCGCCTCGTCGTCCGAGGCTCCGGGCATCGATCCGCCGAGAATCGGATGCTCGGGGGCCACGGCCATGAAGGTCGCGCCGAAAAGCGTGTCGGGGCGGGTCGTGTAGACCTCGAGGGACCGCTGGCCTTCGGGGGCGCCGGGCACGTCGAAGAAGACGGAGGCGCCTTCGGAGCGCCCGATCCAGTTGCGCTGCATCGTGCGCACCTTCTCGGGCCAGTCGAGGGTGTCGAGGTCGCCGACGAGACGGTCGGCGTAGGCGGTGATGCGCATCATCCACTGGCGCAGGTTGCGTTTGAATACCGGGTAGTTGCCGCGCTCGGACTTGCCTTCGGCGGTGACCTCCTCGTTGGAGAGCACGGTTCCCAGGCCCGGACACCAGTTGACCGGCGCCTCGGCCGAGTAGGCCAGACGGTAGCCGTCGAGCACGGCCAGCTGCTCGGAGCGGGTCAGCTCGTCCCAGGCGCGGCCGTCGCCGAGCTTCTTCTCCCCCGCGGCGAACTTCGCTTCAAGCTCGCCAATCGGGCGTGCCGCACCCTTGCCGCGCCCGTCGCGGCGTTCGGCTTCCGGGTCGAACCAGGAGTTGAAGACCTGAAGGAAAATCCATTGGGTCCAACGCACGTAGTCAATGTCCGTCGTCGCGATCGAGCGGCGCGAATCGTGGGAGAGGCCAAGGCGGTGCAGCTGGCCGCGCATGTTCGCGATGTTCTCCTCGGTGGTGACGCGCGGATGCTGGCCGGTCTGCACGGCGTACTGTTCGGCGGGAAGGCCGAAGGCGTCGTAGCCCATCGTGTACAGCACGTTCTTGCCCTTCATGCGCTGGTAGCGCGCGACCGTGTCCGTCGCGATGTAGCCGAGCGGGTGGCCCACGTGCAGGCCCTTGCCGGACGGATAGGGGAACATGTCGAGGATGAAGAACTTCTCCTTGCCGGCCGCGCCCGGCTCGGCAAGGTCGCCGACGGGGTTCGGGGCATGGAAGGTGCCTTCCCTGTCCCAGCGCTCCTGCTGCCGGAACTCGATTTCGTTCGCCAGCTCCGCGGTGTAGCGGAAGGGCGTCGCCTCAGCTGCGTTCTCGCTCATGCTTCTCCTTGAAACAACATGGATTTTCGCCGCCCCAAGCCTATCTCACGCCACCGTCGCCCGGTCGCGCCGCCCGCTGTGACGCTTGCGGCTTTCACCTGCGCCGCAAACCCGCAGGTACGCCAGCGAGGCGTCGCTAGACGAACAGGGCGATCTTCTCCCGCAGCGCGACGGCGCCGACCGTGGCGACGGCAAGGAAAACCGCAAGCACGATGCCCCAGCGCCAACGCACCAGAGGGCCGCGCAGGCCCGGGGGGCAGGGAAGATGCCCGGCCTGCGCGCACCTTATCCAGGTATGCGCCACGATCGGCACCGCCGCCGCCCAGGTCAGCAGGCAGTACGGGCACAGCGATCCCTTGACGAAAAAGCTCACCCGCCAGAACCACAGGAGATAGGCGACGGCGCCGCACATGGCAAGGCATACGAGCCGCCACAGCCAGCGTGCCGGCCTTGCCCCCGACACGAGGGCGAGGGCAAGGCCGGTCATTCCGGAAAAGAACATGAGGCCCCACAGGGCGTTGGGAACGTCGCCGATGGCGGTGTTCCACGAACTGTTGAGGAAGTCCGAGCAGCCGACGAGCCCGTTGAAGTCGCAGGTAAGCTCCTGGCCGGGCGAGGCAAGCAGGGCGCGTTCGGCGAGAAGAAGCTTCGCGGAGGCGAACATGCCCGCGAGCGCGCAGGCAAGCGCGAGCAGCGAGTATTCGATCGGCGCTCCTCCGGCCCGCTGGGCTTCGCTGGGCGCTCCCGTGGCGCGGGCTTCGGCCCGTTCCAGGTAGGAGGCGACTTCCTCGTCGCTCATCTCCTCGATGCGTGTGCGGGCCATTGCGGACCTTCCCGTGGGCCTCACAGCGAGTGCATGTCCGCAGGCACGTTGTCTGCGTGTCCGAGGGCGAGGAGCGCCTGGCGCATGCGCGTCACGGCCGCGTCGAGCTTTTCGTCGGAGGCGGGCTTGGCGTTGGAGAAGGAAAGGTCTGCCTCCTTGCAGGCGGGCACGACGTGGATGTGGACGTGGGGCACGTCGAGCCCGGCGACGATGAGCATGGCCCGCGAGCCTTCGTAGGCGTGCTCTGCGGCCTGCCCGATCGTCTGGGCGACGCGGCTGATGTGCGCCCAGGTATCGGGGTCGAGCTCGGTGTATTTTGCGACTTCGGCACGCGGGACGACGAGCAGGTGCCCGTCGCAGATCGGTTCGATGGTGGCGAAGGCGACGCACACGTCGTCGGCCCACGCGAAGCGGCCGGGGATTTCGCCGGCAACGATCATGGAGAAAACGCTCATGGCGGAATTATGCCTCAGTGCCGCGGGTGTGCGCATCCGTGCCCGCCACGCGCCGCGCGAGCCTTCGGGCGACGTATCCTTCGACGAATTCGGCCGTCTCTTGCCAGCCGGCCACGGCATGGGTGTCGATTCCGGTGCGGATGACGGGATAGTCGTTTCCGCCCTCGTCAAGGCGGTCGCCGACGAAAAGCATGTCGCGGACGGGAATCCCGGTCTGGGCGGCGAGTTCTTCGATTCCGTAGGCCTTGTCGACGCCCTTGCGCGTGATGTCGATGGAGGTCGAGCCTCCCGAACGGACTTCGAGGCCCGGAAGGCGCGCCGCGACGGCCTCGCGCAGGGTCTCCTTCTTCGACCGGTCCGGATCCCAGGCGCCCTTGGCTTCGACGGGCGCGTTCTGGCCCAGGGCCGAGAAGGTCACCTGCGATCCGCGATCTTCAAGGACGGGCCCCCACGTGTCGCGTTCCCATAGTCCAAGCCTGCGGGCCTCCTCTTCGAGGGCCGCCATCGCGGCGGCGGTCTCCTCGGCGGTGAGGTTGCGGGCGTAGACGTCGCGCCAGGCGCCGTCGATGCGACGCACGTAGCGGGTACCGCACGTCGGCATGAGATGGAGGCGGGCGAGGCTTTCCTCGCCGGCGTCGATCCGGGAAAGCACCTGCGTCTCGAACTGCCTGAACCGACCGCCGGAGATGATGCATGCCTCGCACGTGCCAAGGAGGGATTCGAGGGCGCGCGCCATGCGTTCGGGCAGCGGCGACTTCGATGGGGCAAGAGTGTCGTCGAGGTCGAATGCGACGAGCCGGTAGTCGTTCATGGGTTTCCTTCATAGCATGGGGACAAGGACGGGGAGGAGGCCGAAAGGCCTTCGCGGTCCCATGTTCGACAGCCTACCGCGAAGTGGCGACGCAAACGCAATTGCCAGAGTAAACTTGCTGAAACAGTGTCTTCGACGAGACTTCAACGATGGAAGGAACACTACGACATGGCCACGCCTCATAACACCGCCGAACCCGGAGATTTCGCACCCGCGGTCCTTATGCCCGGCGATCCGCAGCGCGCTCGTCGCATCGCCGAGCTCCTGATGCCCGACGCCCGCGAGGTCACGAGCGTGCGCGGAATCGGCGGCTACACAGGCACTGTCGGCGGCAAGCCCCTGTCGGTCATGGCTTCCGGCATGGGCCTTCCCTCCCTCGCCATCTACGCCACCGAGCTCTTCAAGTTCTACGATGTCCAGCGCATCATCCGCGTCGGCACGACGGGCGGCATTGCGCCCGAGGCGAAGGCCGGCCATGTCATCATCGCCCTTGGGGCCCATACCGACTCGAATTTCAACGACTCGATTCTGCCGGGAGTGCGTTTTTCCGCCGTCGCCTCGTGGAACCTTCTGAAAGCCGCGGCCGATGCCGCTCCCGATCCTTCGATTCTCCATGTCGCCCCGGTCATTTCGCGCGACCATTTCTACGACAATCCGCCCGAGCAGATCGAGGTGCTCGCCAGGCTCGGCGTGATGGGAATCGAAATGGAGACCGCCGCCCTGTATTCGATTGCCGCACGCTACGGACGCGAGGCGTTGAGCGTGATGACCGTCTCGGACAACCTCATCGACCCGTCCAACGACATGAGCGCCGAAGAGCGCGAACGCAATTTCGCTTCGGCGCTCGAAATCGCCGTCGCCGCCGCGCTGTGCTGATCGGGCGCAGCAGCGCCGTGCCGGTGGCCTGGCAGGCCGATGCGGCGTGTGCGCCTCGCGCCTGCGAAGGCATCCCGAGGCCTCCCGTTTGGGGCCAGTCCCCAAACGGGAGGCCTCTCCGCCTCGGGTCCTCGCCGTGACACGCCACCGGCTCGCGAGGGTAGACATCCCTGCCCCTCGTCCTCTAGTGTGAAACCCGTATTCATCAAGAGCAGCCGAGAGACGTGGCTCCGCGACGCTGCAGCAACCCGGACATGCCGGGTGCTTCTGCCACGAACGATGGAGGAACGCAGTGATCGAACTGAAAAACGTCACGAAAATCTATCCCCGCAAGGGCGAGAGCGACGTCCATGCGCTCGACGGCATCACCCTGAGAGTCCGTCAAGGCGAGATTCACGGCATCGTCGGCCAGTCCGGTGCGGGAAAGTCGACCCTGATCAGATGCCTGACGGCCCTCGAAAAGCCGACAAGCGGCAAGATTCTCGTCGACGGGAAGAACCTCGCGACACTTTCCCCTTCCGAGCTGCGAACCGCGCGCCGTTCGATCGGAATGGTCTTTCAGGGCGCGAACCTTCTCGACGCCAGAACGGCCGCAGGCAATGTCGTCTACCCCCTGCGGATTTCCGGAATGGACCGTGGCGAGGCCCGCGCCCGCGTCGACGAGATGCTTCGGCTCGTGGGCCTGTCCGACCGCGGAACTTCCTATCCGGCCCAGCTCTCGGGAGGCCAGCGCCAGCGCGTCGCCATCGCCCGCGCCATGGCCGACAATCCCTCCGTGCTCCTGTGCGACGAACCCACCTCGGCGCTCGATACGGAAACGACGGAACAGATTCTCTCCCTCCTTCGCGATGTCCGGGACCGTTACGGCGTCACAGTCGTCATCATCACCCATGAAATGAACGTCGTTCGCCGCATCTGCGATTCGGTGACGCTTCTCGAACACGGCAGGGTCGTCTCGACGGGACCGGTCGGCCAGGCCGTCTCGTGCGTCGACACGCCGCTGGCACGCCAGATCGTTCCCGCCCCGATTCTCGATCCCGAGGACGTCAAGGACCGGGCCGTTCTCGACGTCTTCTTCACCTCGCGACTTGGACAGCCCACCGGCGCGAAGGTCATGAAGATCGCCGCCGACCTCGGCGCCGATATCGGCGCGGGCACCTTCGATTCCATCAAGGACGTCCAGGTCGGCCGTCTCGCGCTCACCATCGAACACGACAAGGTCCAGGCAGCGCTCGACGGCTTCGCCGCCGCGGGCGTCTTTGCCCGCCAGCGCACCTCCGGCGCGAGCGACGGATACGTTCGCGCCGCCAGTCCCGCCGCCGGAGAGGAGGAGGCACGATGAACTCCCGTTTCCCGCTCGACTCCGAGACGTGGTTCAACAATCCCGTCATCGAACGGCAGCTCTGGCCCGCAACGGCCGAAACGCTCCTGATGGTCGCAATCGCGTCCCTCGTCGCCATCGGCCTCGGCCTGCTTCTCGGAATCGTCCTCGCCGCAACCCGCAAGGACGGCATTCTCGAAAGCCCGGCACCCTATCGAATCCTCTCGGCAATCGTCGACATCGGACGCTCGATCCCGTTCATCATCCTCATGTTCGTCCTGATTCCCGTCTCGCGTGCCATCGCCGGCACCGCAACGGGCTGGCAGGGTGCCGCCGTTCCCCTCGCCATCGCCGCGATTCCCTATTTCGCGCGTCTTGTCGAGGCGAACCTCACCGGCGTCGAACAGGGAAAGGTCGAGGCCGCACAGATGATGGGCGCCTCGAGAAGCGGAATCCTCTGGGGCGTGCTCGTCAAGGAAGCCCTCCCTGCACTGCTCCAGTCCGTCACGATTCTCGTCATCACCCTCGTCGGATACTCCGCGATGGCCGGCGCCGTCGGAGGCGGCGGCCTGGGCGCGCTCGCCGTCAACCACGGCTACTACAACTGGAACCCCGACGTCCTGACCATTCTCGTCGTCGAGATCATTCTCATCGTCACCGTCGTCCAGCTGCTTGGCGACATGCTCAGCCGGCTGGTCGACCACCGATAGGCAATCGCCAGCCGGAGAATCCCGCCGACGCGGCCGACCGTCGCCCGCCTCGCCCGCCAATGCCGTACTTCGCGCCGCCCGCCGCTTCGCTGGCGGCATTCACGCCCACCCAGGCAATCCAAATGAAACTAGAATTGCGTGCGGAACGGCACGCCCGCCTCCGCACGCTCCACCGCATGACAAGGAGACCATTCATCATGAAACGACCTTCTTCCCTTGCCGCCGGCTTGCTCGCCAGCTTGCTCGCCGGCTTGCTCGCCGGCTTGCTCGCCCTCGCCGGATGCTCGAGCACGGACACCTCCGAATCGGCCGACGGCAACGCCACCGATTCCGGCCTCGTCGTCCTCGCCGTCGGAGCCTCGCCGGTTCCCCACAAGGGAATCCTCGAATTCGTCGACGAAAACCTTGCCGCCGATGCCGGCATCGACCTCGACATCAAGGAATTCCAGGACTACGTCCAGCCAAACGTTACCCTTCAGGCCCAGGAAATCGACGCGAACTACTTCCAGCACATCCCCTACTTCGACGAGGAAGTCGCCACGAAGAACTACACCTTCGGACACGGCGAAGGCATCCACCTCGAACCCTACGGCATCTACTCGCAGCGAATCGCCTCGCTCGACGAACTTGCCGACGGGGCAACCGTCGCCATCACCAACGATCCGTCGAACCAGGCCCGCGCACTCGGCCTCCTCGAAACCGCGGGAATCATCAAACTGGACGAATCCAAGGACTCTCCGACCGTTCACGACATCGTCGACAACCCGAAGAACCTCGAGTTCAAGGAAGCCGAAGCTCCCGCGGTCCCCAAGCTGCTTCCCGACGTCGACATCGCAATCGTCAACGGCAACTATGCCCTCCAAAACGATCTCGTTCCCTCCAAGGACGCCATCTACACCGAGGAAACCGCCGACAATCCGTACGTGAACATCCTCGCCTGGAACAGCGACGCCGACGCCGAGACGCTCGAAGCCGTCAGGAAGCTCGACGAGCTGCTCCACTCCGAGGAGGTCGCCCAATACATCAAGGAGACCTACCCGGATGGCGAAGTGATTCCCGCCTTCTGATTCACAAAAGCCGGACAGGCTGGGTGAGAATTGGGGACTGTCCCCAATTCTCACCCAGCCTGTCCCCTTTCCTCACTTCGGCTTTCTGGCCTGCGCGCACGGCTGGGGCGGGAATCGGCGCAATGCCGACCCCGCCCCAGATGTCTATGCAGGTCAGAGATTCGCGTGTCGGAAAGGAGACCGTGCTCGGTCGCTTCGCTCCCTCCCGCAGAGACGCAGTCCGAGAGGCATGAATGCCGCGTTCATGCCCGAGGCCACGGAAGCCGCCGCAGGCGGACGCAGCCTGCCAACCACGGCTTCCCCGCTCCGGTCCCGCGCAAGCAAGCTCGCGCAGACCTCCCGCCCGTCGCTGCCCCAGCCCGACACCGGCCTGTCCCCCTTGCGACACCCGACGGCGGGCGCGCCCTTACGGGACGTTGTTTTCGCTGCGGCCGGACGCGCCTACATGGCCGGACGCTGGACGCCACGAACCTCGAAGGTCGCGGTGCCAAGGCCCTGCCAGCTCTCCACCTCCCCCCACACGAACTGCGCCGCGGAAAAACCGGTAGAGAGGTAGCCGAGATTCGCCGAAGAATCCTTGGAGAGCATCGCGGTCATCACCGAGACCGTCGGCTCGTGCCCGACCACCAGAATCGAATCCGCATCCGGATCGACCCTCCGAATCTCCGCGAGCGCCTCGCGCCACGAGCCGGAATACAGCGAGGGAAGCTCGATTTCCTTGCCGACCTCAAGCCCGCCGGAACGCAAGGCTTCGAGAGTCTGGCGCGTGCGTGCGGCACCCGAAGTGATGGCAAGGTCCACGGCACCGACCGCGGCCTTGAGGCGGGCTGCCTGAACAGCGCCCTGCTTGCGTCCGCGCGCCTTGAGCGGACGGTCGAAATCCCGCCCGCCTCGGCCGGCAACGGCATGACGCATGATCACAAGAGTCTTCATATCATCCTCACAGTCGATTCCTGCGCCACAGTCTAGCCCACTATTCCCTCGCGCTAGGCCAGTGAGACGAGCTCCATGTAGCCATCCGACCATAGATCCTCGTCGCCGTCGGGAAGAAGGAGCACCCGTTCGGGATCGAGGGCCTGGACCGCGCCGTCGTCGTGGGTAACGAGCACGACGGCTCCCTCGTAGCCCGAAAGCGCCTTGAGGATTTCGGCGCGCGAGGCCGGGTCGAGGTTGTTCGTCGGCTCGTCCAGAAGCAGGACGTTCGCGGCCGAGACGACGAGCATGGCAAGCGCCAGGCGCGTTTTCTCGCCGCCGGAGAGAACCGCTGCCGGCTTGTCTGCGTCGTCGCCGGAAAAAAGGAAGGAACCGAGGACGGAACGCACTGCGGTGTCGTCGAGTTCGGGGGCGACGCGCCACAGGTTTTCGACAACCGTCTGGCCGGGGTCGATCGTTTCGTGCTCCTGGGCGTAGTATCCGAGCTTGAGCCCGTGGCCTTCGACGATCTTGCCGGAGTCGGCGTCCTCGATTCCCGCAAGCAGGCGCAGCAGCGTCGTCTTTCCCGCGCCGTTGAGGCCAAGGACGACGACGCGCGAACCCCGGTCGATGGCGAGGTCGACGCCGGCGAACACCTCAAGCGAGCCGTAGTTCTTCGTCAGGCCTTCGGCCATGAGGGGCGTCTTGCCGCAGGGGGCCGGGCTCGGGAACCTCAGAGCCGCCACCTTTTCCTTCGGCCCTGCGGCCTCGGTTTCGGCGAGCATCCTTTCGGCCCGCCGCGCCATCTGCTGGGCGGCAACGGCCTTGGTGGCCTTCGCGTGAAGCTTGTCGGCCTGCTTGAGAAGAGCGGCGGCCTTCTTCTCCGCGTTGGCCCTCTCGCGCTTGCGTCTGGCCTCGTCGACTTCTCGCTGTTTGAGGTAGTCCTTCCAGCCCATCGAATACACATCGAGCTTGGCCCGGTTGGCATCGAGATGCCAGACTGTCGACACGGTGTCTTCAAGTAGTTCGACGGAATGCGAGATGACGACGAAGCCGCCCTTGCAGGCCTTGAGATAATCGCGGAGCCAGATGATCGAATCGTGGTCGAGATGGTTCGTCGGTTCGTCGAGCAGCAACGTTTCGGAGTCGGAGAAGAGGATGCGGGCAAGTTCGACGCGGCGGCGCTGGCCGCCAGAAAGGGTCCCGAGCGGTTGGTCCAGTTCCCGCTCCCCCAGGCCGAGGGCCGCGGCCATCTGGGCGGCCTGGGCGTTTGCGGCCCAGCCTCCTGCGCGCGTGAATTCCTGGTCGAGACGCACGTAGCGTTCCATCGCCTTCTGCTGCCTGGCACCGGTGAGCGTCTCCATATCGCGCTCGGCCTTGCGGATGCGGCGGATGGTCTCGTCGATGCCGCGAGCCTCCAGAATGCGGTCACGCGCAATCTGGTCCTGGTTGCCGACGTGGGTGTCCTGCGGAAGGTAGCCGATTGCGCCTTTGCGCGAAATCCGGCCGGTATGCTCGATTGCTTCGGACGTTACGCCTTCGCCCGCAAGAAGGCGGGTGAGCGTCGTCTTGCCTGCGCCGTTGCGGCCGACGAGCCCGATGCGCATGCCTTTGTCGACGCGGAAGTTCGCGTCGGTTATCAGTTCTCGCGCGCCGATCCGCATCGACACGTCCAGTCCGTTGATCACTCCCCCAGCCTACTGGCAGCCAAGAGCGGCCAAAGCACCCCCAAATGTGATGTTGAGACAAGGACGGCTCCACGGCCTGCATCATAACCGCATCACGCCAGCGCCCTCGAAATTGTCCAGCCCCTTGGCTGCGCAACGTGCAGCGCAACGCAAGCCGTTGCGAGACGACGGACCTCAATGCCTTTGCGAGAGGGAGAAGGCCGCCTCCCGATCGCGGAGGCATCGGGACCCGTCGTCGAAATCAGCGCCTCCACGCGCTACACGTT
>CACYEE010000227.1 GCA_902773415.1 uncultured Actinomyces sp. | reverse complement strand
CGTCGAGACGGGCGGTGCCCGCTATTTTGACATAATGTGCATTATCGGCAAAGAGAAGTTGTGGACGTGCCGTCTGTCAACAGGCGCTTTCGCGCCGTGCCATGCCGCTTCCGAAGCGTTCGGACATTTCGGTTGCGCATGAACGGTTATCCTGTCGGCGGCATGAAAACGCAGAGAAAGGACTGTCATGGCCGAACGCTCCCTGCGCGGAATGAAGATTGGCGCAAACTCTCTCGAAACCGACCGCGGCGTCGCCTTCGTCGAACGTCGCGATGTCTACTACGTGTGCCCCCAAGGCCACGACTTTGCCGTTCCGCTCGTTATCGACGCCGTTCCTCCGGCAACATGGGACTGCCGCTGCGGCCAGAAAGGCAAGCTTCGCGACGAAACCGTCGAGGAAGAAGCCAAGCCCGTCAAGCCTCCCAGGACACACTGGGACATGCTGATGGAACGACGCGAAGTCGGAGACCTCCAGGTTCTCCTTGACGAGCGGCTTGAGCTGCTGCGCGCCGGCAAGCTTCGCCAGCGCTTCAGCCGGCGATAGCGCGCCGCGAAGCCGAAACCTGCACATTCGAGGGGTTTGACCTGCAAGAATACTGTTTCCGCAGGTCAAACCCCTTTATGACATAACGTGCGCAATAAGCCGCCCCGGAAGCCCCGCAAGCTCACGGGGCCAACGGATTGCTATTCTTGCGGCCCGGAACGCGATAACGCCTCTCGAATCTGCGAACCACGGTACGCCAGACCCATCTTCGTCGTGCGAAGAAGCGACTCGGCGAAGATGCTTCCCGAAAGCTTCGACTCCCCCGCCGCGCGTTCCTCGAAGGAAATCGGCATCTCGACCATCAGTCCCCCGGCGTCGCGAACCGCAGCGGTCATGTCCGTCTGGAAGAAGTAGCCTTTCGACTCGACCGCGTCAAGATCCATCGAACGCAGGAAATCGAGACGGTAGATGCGAAAACCGGCCGTCACATCGGAAACCGGAAGCCCAAGCCATGCCCTGATGTAAAGGTTTCCGGCACGCGAAAGAAGCTCGCGGGACTTCGGCCATCCGACCATCTCTCCCCCGGGCACATAGCGCGAACCGATGACAAGCGCCGGCGCATCGCTCATCGCGGCGCGCTCAAGCATGAGCGGAAGATGCTCGGGGCGGTGCGAGCCGTCCGCATCCATCTCGACGACATGCGTGAAGTCGCGTTCCATCGCCCAACGGAAAGCCGCGACGTACGCCCGCCCAAGGCCTTCCTTTCCCTCGCGGTGAAGGACATGAATGGCCGGATCCTCGGCGGCAAGACGGTCGGCAAGCTCCCCCGTGCCGTCGGGCGAATCGTCATCGGCGACGAGTATCTCGGCTTCCGGGACGGCGGCACGTGTCCGTGCGACAATCGGGGCCAACGACTCGACCTCGTTGTAGGTGGGAATGACAACCAGCGGTTTCATGGCTTTCCTTTCTTCCGCGTTCGCGGGCGGAGACGACCCTGCATCAATGCTACCGCAGCAAAGACTCCGCCCAAAGCCAACGCAAGCGCCTCGATTTGCCCGCAGTTGCGAGAGGAATACGTCAGGCGCTTCGACAGGCCAGCCTCGACGATTCGATGCTCGCTTGTCCATCGGCCGGTCCGGGCGAGGACGACGCCATCGGGACCGACAGCACCCGAGATTCCCACCGTGGAGACCTGGATCGCGGTGCGACCGGTCTGCGCCGCCCGAAAGCGCGTGATGTCGAACTGCTGGGCAGATTCGGACGTATCGGCAAAGGGAGCGTTGCTCGTAGGGACGACGAGCAACTCCGCCCCCTGCCGCATTGCCTCGTCGACGATTGCGCCGTCTCCGATCTCGAAACAGATCGGCACGGCAACCTTCACGGTGCGCGACGTCCCTCCACGGCGAACCGGCACGTCGAGAACCGCGGGTTCCGTACCGGGCACCATGTCAATGGAAATCGCGTCGACGGCAGCCGTAAGCCCGCGCAGGACACGACGCGCAGGAACGTAT
The DNA here is from genome assembly GCA_902773415.1 of uncultured Actinomyces sp. Classification (GTDB taxonomy): domain Bacteria; phylum Actinomycetota; class Actinomycetes; order Actinomycetales; family Actinomycetaceae; genus RUG11864. The sequence continues at coordinate 22,361 of CACYEE010000227.1, read as the reverse complement.
TCGCCGAAGGGAACCGGATGCTGCTTTGAATAGGCTTGGGACGCCATGCCGTCAGCGTAGAGGACGTAGTCGTTTGTTCGGGTCCCGTCGCCGTAGTGCTGGGTCCCGAGCAGCACCGGGGTTCCCGCGGTTGCGGCGAGGTCGGCGACGATGGCTCCCGCTTCGCCGTCCGAACGGAAGTCGCGATCGGAAGCGGATTCGGGGAGAACGAGAAGATCGAAGCTGCCGGGCTCGAGTCGGGATGCCTCGCGGCGCAGCCCCTCGGTCACGGCGAGGGAACGCGAGCCTTCGACCGGTTCGTCGGGCCGCGAAACCTCTCCCTGGACAAGAGCCGCCCGGACGGTCCCCTCCCCCGCCGACGCGCAAGGAAGAAACCAGGGAAGCACGACCATGAGAACGGAGGCCGCCGGCGCGCCAAGCCGCGAAGGCCACGACCGGCGTCGCCAGGAAAACAGCGCCGACTCGAACAGCGCCGATGCCGCGACAAGCACGAAGGCGACAAGCTGGGTCGATCCCCAGGGAGCCAGGCGAAGAAGCGGCCCGTTCGTCTGGCCAAATCCAAGAAGGCCCCAAGGAAGCCCGCCAAAAGGCCACGTGGCCCGCAGCTGCTCCATTGCGGCGAACGTGGCGGCAAGTCCGATGGCACGCATCCACGGGCCGTATTCGTCCCCGAGACGCGCAAGCCCGAGCCAAAACACGGCGAGCAGTGCAGGAAAGAGCGATTCGAAGGCAACAAGCGCAAGCCAGGCAACCGGCGTGCCCGAAGCCGTCCATGCCCACCACAGAAGCGGGGCGAACCAGCCGACCCCGAAAAGGAAACCGTAGCCGATAGCGCCCGGAAACGTCCGCCCGGAAAGAACGCGGAGCAGCCCGATGATTCCAATGAAGGCTGCGGGCCACAGATGGCCCGGAGCGAACGAGGCCCAGACCGCAACGCCGGAAGCGACGGAGGCTGCCTGGCGGCGGAACCTCACTCAAGCTCTCCGCGCCGCACGAGGCGTCGTGCCTCATGAGCGGCCGAGGCGATCCACGTGCCTTCGCCCGCAAGCGCAATCTGCCCGAGAAGATCGACGAGCCTGCGTGCGGCAGTAATGAAGTCTCCGGCAGACAGGCGGCTGGAAGCCAGGCAGTCCTCCAGCGGAGCTCCCTGGGCCCAGGCGACGAAGGTGCCGACGCATCCGGGCGTGACCTCCTTCGTGCGTTCGATGCCCCAGGCGCTTTCGAGGACGCAAAGGAACTCGGTTTCCCTGCGCGCGTCATTGGTCAGGCCGCGAAGATTCTTCTGTGCGGGCGCACAAGAGCCCAGCCGGTCGTCGCCGAGGAACTGGGAAGCCCATCCGGACATCTCCTCGGCCGTAAGCGCATCGGCCTCAAGGGCGGACAGGCACTGGTAGAGAAGCAGATCCAAGTCCAGATGGAGCGCCTGGAGGGCGGGCGCGCCGGGGCCGAGGCGAATCGCGCCGTTCTCGCCACGCTGAAGCAGGCCCATGTCGGCCAGCACGCCAACCGTCGCGTCGAAATCCTTGCCGGCCGAATCGACAAAGGTCTCGGCGCGGTCGGCAAGACGCTCCTTTTCGTCGAGAAGGGCAAGGTAGCTCCGGGCTTCCTCGAGATGCCGAGGCAGGTCGGCGCATCGGTGGCACGGATGATTCAAGTGGGCCGAGGGCGCGGGTTCGGCAAAACGTTCCCAGGATTGCTCGAGATCCCTGTCAAGGCCCACTTCGTCGCGTTCGGCGAAGAGATCGAAGAGCGAATCGCAAATCGCTTCCCGCGCCGCAGCCGTCTTGAGGGACATGCCCTGCGGAATCGGAACCGGACCGATTTCGCGCATTTCCGAGGACAGGTCCTTCTCCAGAAGCCAGTACACCTGCCCCGACCAGTCGATGACCCGCAGCTTCCTCGGGCTTCGCGAAAGGACGAGGCCGTAGGTAAGCTGGCCGGAAATCGCATAGGCGTAGCCGAGCCCGTTGCGCGCCTGCCGGAACGAGGCGGCAATGCGGCGGAGATAGCTCCCCTTTGCCTTTTGGCGCGCCTTCTTGGATGCCCGGGGCGCGGCGCGCCGCAACCTCAGGTATTCCGTGAACGGGCCGAAGTCGCATTCGAGCCTGTGGCTCTCTTCGATCAGCGCCGCTTCCACCTTCGCGCGCCGCCCTTCGATCTTGCCGAGCTCCTCGTTGCGCTGGTACTGGGCGAAGGATCGGGAGACGAGCGCCCTTGCCTGCCGGTAGTCCAGATGCGCGAGCAGGTTGACCACGGTGTTGTAGGAAGGCTGGAATGCGGAGATGAGCGGTTCGACGGAACCGGAGCCGAGATCGGCAAGAAGGAAGGGGTCGAGGCCGTAGGTTCCGATGACGAGGGCGTGGCCGACCTTGTCCTTGCCGCGGCGTCCGGCCCTGCCGATGAGCTGGATGTATTCGCGTCCGGTGAGATCGACGAAGCCGTTGCCGTCCCAACGCTCAAGGCCCTCCAGGACAACGGTGCGCACCGGCATGTCGATGCCGAGGGCCAGCGTGCCCGTGGCGTAGACGAGCTTGAGCAGGCCCTGTTCCATGAGCCGCTCGGTAAGTTCCCTGATGGCAGGCAGGACTCCGGCGTGATGGGCCGCGAATCCCTTCACGAGGGCCTCGGCGGTCTTCTCGAATCGGATGGCGCGCCGATCGGAGGCGGACAGGGAATCCCGGATCGGCGCGATCTGGGCGGCAATGGCATCGCGCTCGGCGTCGCTCGTCAGGCGGATGCCGAGCCTCTGGAGATCGGCCACGGCCCTGTCGCATCCCTTGCGGGAGAAGATGAATTCGATGGCCGGAAGAAGGTCGTTGGGCACAAGCGCGCGCAGGACGTTCCGGCGCGTCTTCGGGCCGACACGCCGGGAGCGTTCGTCAAGATTGCCGAGCGCGTAGCGCACGGCCTTGGAAGGCTCGGGAAGGTCCGAATCGTACAGAGGATGGAGCCTGGTGCCGACGACCACGTGCTGTTCGAGGGGTACGGGCCTCACGTGGGATTCGACGAGGGTGGTGGCACCGCGGACCAACCGGAACCAGGAAAGCAGCTCCTGCGTGTTCGAGATGGTGGCCGAGAGCGAAACGAGGCGCGCATGAGGCGGCAGGGACAGGATGATTTCCTCCCAGACCGGGCCGCGGTCCCGGTCGGCGAGATAGTGGACCTCGTCGAGCACGACGTATCCGACCTCGTCGATGTCAGGCGAGGCGCGAAGCAGCATGTTGCGCAGAACCTCGGTGGTCATGACGAGAATCTGCGCGTCGCGGTTGACGGTCGTGTCCCCGGTAAGAAGGCCGACGCTGCCCTGGCCGAGCCATTGCGCAAGCTCATGGTACTTCTGGTTGGAAAGCGCCTTGACGGGTGCCGTATACACGCATCGCGTCCCCTGTTCGATGGCAAGATGAACACCGTATTGGGCGACGACGGTCTTGCCCGAGCCTGTCGGAGCGACAACGAGGACATCGCGGCCCCCGTCAAGCGCATGGCAAGCGTCGGCCTGGAAGGCATCCAGGGTGATTCCGCGGTCGCGATAGCGCTGCTCGTATGCGTCGAAAGTCATCGGCGAGCCGCTTCAGGCCAGAAGGTTCAGGGCGTCGGGCAGGCATCGAACCGTCAGCGGAAGCCCGCAGACGGGTTCTCCGTCGGACATCGCGGCGGGCGCGTCCATGCGCAGGGGAATGCCGCCGGATGCGATTGCCCCGACGGCGGCCATTGCGACGCCAATCGTCTTCACTGCGTCCTCCTGTCGCGACCGGATTCCCTTTTACGAGCATGATAGCTTGCCAGCGCCTGCTTTCGGTCAAGGTGCGCGTAGGGCGTATCTCCTTCCGCCTGCCAACGCCGCGTCGCCCGATCGAGCCGTCCTGCGCGTCGCATGGACCTCTCGGCGCGCACTCGCGCGCGGTCTTCGTTCGCCTGGCGGCGCCTGAAGTCGTGGAAGGGCGCAGGGGTCGGCCGATCCCTTTCGCGAGGCGCGTGGCGACGCGCGGCATCGGAAGGTGCCTGCGCGAGCCTCGCTGCTTGCCTGCCGAACCTCTTCGCGCTCCTCCACAGCTTGCGGAGGTTCCATGCGAGATAGGCCAGGATGGCGCACATGGCAAGAATCCAGAATGCGAGAACAATCGTGACGGTCACGCGTATTCCTTTTCGAGCGTCGCAAAGATTCGGTTCAGTTCGGCGCGGACGTCGGCAGGCTCGACGTCGAGGAGATATTCTCCGGCCTGAAGAGCCACGCGGGCAAGGAAGCCGTAGTTGCGGAAACGAATCGTTCCGACGAGCTCCCCGTCGCCTTCGCGCCACGGCGTTTCGTGGAGCTCTTCGGCGATCCATCTGGCCTGCGGCGCCAGGTGCAGGGTCGCTTCGCGCCCTTGCCTGCGCCAGTCGTCGGTTTCCCTTCGGGAATCGAGCTCCTGCCTTCGTGCGCGCTGGCGTGCGCGTTTGCCTGCCGTTCCCGCAATGTCGACCGCGCCGATCCTGTCGAGCCGGAGGCGGCGCGCGATGCCGTCTTCGAGCTTGTCGCTGCCGTCCGCCTCTTGCAGGCCGAAAAGCGTCGGCCGGGGCCCGCCGACCAGAAGATCGGGCAGGTAGCGCCTGAATACCGTGACGCTTTCTCGGACCTCCGTTTCGTCAAAGCCCGAGTAGGCGATCGAGCAGATGCTTCCCGTCCTGATAGCGTTTTCCAGCGTGCTCAGAAGGCTGTAGGCGATGACGTCGTCGTCCGAACGCTCGATCAGGTGCGCAAACCCCCGTTCGCGTGCAGCCTGCTCGAAGGACTTGTGAAGCTGCTTGAGCGTCTCGCGGTCCGCGCCCGGCGGGACGAGTTCCAGGACGTCGTCGATCATGAGAGCGACGAGAATGAGCTCCCGCATCGTCAGCAGCGCTTCGGGAACATTCGCGTTCGAATCGACATTGACGAAAAACTCCGGCGGCGGCACCTGCGAGCCGTCGTCGAAGTACAGCACCTCGTCGGCGTCCTCGTCCGGATTCTCGTAGAAGACGGTAAAGGCAAACTCCCGCATCCCGTCAGCCTCGACCCTCTCGGCATTGTGTATTTCGCGAAGGTGCTCGTGGGTCTTCTCGATCGGCAGGCCAAGCTGGGCCGACAGCGATCCGAGAGTCTGGGGCGCGGTCGCGAGAAGCCTCAAGATCGCGATCTTGTAGCCGAAATCGGACGATGCTCCGTTCTTCTTCCCAGGCATCATTTCCCCAATCCGGACAGGTGGGCGAGTCTCTTCCTGTAGTCGGCCAGGACGTCCTCGGGGCCGAGCAGCCGCATGTCGCGCCCAAAATAGACGAGCTTTTCCCACAGCAGCTGCCGGTCGACGTTTCTGAGCAGGAACCGGTCCCAGCCCTCCATTGTTCCTTCGCCCGCCCGGACGGGAGTTCCGAGCTTGCGGATCGGCATGCAGGTTCCGGCACGGACGGCAACGTCGACTTCGGCGATCCGGTAGAACACGGTCCTGTCCTGGCTCGCTTCCGACAGGACCGCGGCAAGCCTGTCCGAAGAAAGCAAGCCGGAGGCGGCGACACGCTCCACCTCGTCGTACGGCGTCGTGATGCGCGAAAGCCGGAACGTGCGCCACTCGAAGGCCTCCTCGGCGGTGCCGGCGCGGGCCGCGAAACCGGAAACGTAGTCGTTGCCGAGATAGCGGAACACGAGCTGGGGGTCGAGCGTGCGCGGCGTCGATTCCCTGCTTCCGGCAGACCGGTAGCCGAAACGGATCCTCTCGCGATCCTGGATGGCATCGATGATTCTGAACAGCATCCTCGAAGCCGGTTCGGTCCGGGTCATCGACGGACGGTTGCCGAAGTTCTCCTTTCCGACGATGTCGGGAATGGCGATCTTTCCCCTTCGCCCGCCGAGCTTGATGAATGCGCGCTCAAGCTCGAAGTCTCCCGCGGTCAGACGTCCGAGCCCGCCATCCGAATTGCGACGGTTCTCATGGATGAGAAGGCGAAGAATCCCGATGTTCAGTGCCGTCACCTTGGGTTCGAAAAGCATGCCCGGCACGTATGTCCACGTCGTTACCTCGCCGTCCTTCTCGCTTTTGAGCTCGCAGCCCTCGTCTCGAAGCGCTGCGAGATCGCCGCGAAGGAGACCGAGAGCGCAGTCCTTGCCTCCCTCGTCAAGAATCTCCGCATATGCCCCGGATGCGTGCAGCAGCTCGGTTTCCTGGTATTCCCTTTCGGGAACCAGGTTCGCGATCGTCTGGGACAGAAGCAGCCTGCGCCGCTGCGCATCCGCATTGCGCGCCCTGGTGTTGGCGTTCCTATCGCTCGCCATGTCGGGACTCCTGCCTCCTTCCCGCGTGTGGCTTCCAGCACCGTAGCCTACCCATAAAGTAGGCTTGCCTTCGTGATGATGTGGCGAACTTGCATTGTGGAATCCGTCCGCCGGAAATGGTCCGAAGCCATCGAGCTCGGCGTACGGCTTGAGGACGGTTCGGAAGGCCGCGCCCTTGCGTACGCGAAACTTGTCGGCGCGCCTGAGGTCGGCGACGAGGTGCTCGTGACATCCGCGGCTGTCGCAAAGGGACTGGGAACCGGCGGCTATCTCATGGTCGTTGCCGTTCCGGGGAGGCTTCCTGCCGATCCGCCGCCCGCGCCCGGCCATATCGTCAAGGCACGCTATACGCCGCTCCAGTATCTCACGATGGGCATCGACGAACAGGAATCGGAGCATCACCGGGTTCTCGAGGACGCCGATTCCCTCGAGGGAATGCCGGTGGCCGTCGCCGATCTTCATTCTTCGCTTGCTCCTGCGATTGCCGGCTTGCGCGCGCTCAGGCCCGAGGCGAAGGTCGCCTACATCATGACCGACGGCGGCGCGCTGCCCGCCTGGTTTTCGATGGCTGCGGCCCGGCTTCGCGACGCCGGGTGGATTATCGGAACGATCTCCTGCGGCCAGGCTTTCGGAGGCGACGTGGAAGCGGTCACCATCCATACGGCGCTGCTGGCCGCCAGGCACGTGCTGGGCGCCGATGTCGCAATCGTGGCGCAGGGCCCCGGAAATCTCGGCACCGGCACCCGCTGGGGCTTTTCGGGAACGCAGGCGGGCGACGCCGTCAACGCGATCAACGCGCTGGGCGGGCGAGCGGTTGGACTGCTGCGAATGAGCCAGTGCGACGAGCGTTCGCGTCACTTCGGGCTCTCCCATCACAGCGTCACCGCGCTCGGGCGCGTCGCGCTGACGCCGGCGCTGTGCCCGGTGCCCGAGTTCGACGCATCCGACGAGCTTTCCGGCCTTGTTTCCGACGAGGTCCAGGCGACGATGTTCGCGCAGCTCGAGGATTTCTTCGCTTCGGCACCCCATGTGACACGGCGCGACGTGCCGACCGGAGGCCTGAGCGAAGCCTTCCGATTCTGCCCCGTCAAGCTCTCGACGATGGGCCGCGGACTGAAGGAAGATCCTCTGGCCTTCCTCGCCGCGGGCATCGCCGGCTATGCGCTCGCCGACATGCTGCCCTCGCTGTAGGTCCTGTCCTCGGGTTTCCTGCGCGCCAGCGCTCCGTCGAAACGTCGATGCGCGCGCCGGAAGCGAGGGCCGCCGGGTTCCTGGCCGGATCTGCACGGCCGGAAACACGCACCGTGCGGGCGCGGCACGTCAGATGCGGCAGGCGAGAATCGGGGTCACGATGATGGCCTTCGCTCCGATTTCGCAGAGGGCATCCATCGTCGCGTTCATCTTCTCGCGTGGAACCATCGAACGGACCGCGAACCAGCCTTCCTCATGCAGCGGCGAGAGCGTCGGAGACTGGAGGCCAGGAGTCAGCCTCGTCGCCACCTCAAGGTTGTCGGCAGGGCAGTCGTAGTCGAACATCACGTAGCGCCGGGCCACAAGCACGCCTTCGAGCCTCCGGGTCAGCGTCTCGAGCCCCTCGGGAAGATCGTCGCCTTCGCGGCGGATCAGCACCGCCTCCGAATGCAGCAAGGGTTCGCCGAAAACCTCGAGGCCCGCGGCTTTGAGGGTCGTGCCTGTCTCCACGACATCGGCAATGACGTCGGCAACGCCGAGCTGGACGGAGGACTCGACCGCGCCGTCGAGATGGACGACGCCGGCCGACTCGATGCCCTGCGTCTGAAGGAACCGGGTCACGAGCGTATCGAACGAGGTCGCCACGCGCTTGCCGGCGATATCTTCGAGGCTCGAACACTCTCCCTTGGGGGCGGCGAAGCGGAAGTTCGCCCGTGCGAAGCCGAGCGCGAGATGCTCGATGGCCTTCGCGCCGGAGTCGAGAAGAAGATCGCGGCCGGTGATTCCGACGTCGACCGTCCCCTCCCCCACGTAGACGGCGACGTCGCGCGGACGGATGAAGAAGAACTCGACGTCGTTCTCGGCGTCGACGAGCACGAGCTTGCGCGAATCGCGGCGTTGCTTGTATCCGGCTTCCTTGAGCATTTCCCACGCAGGCTGGGACAGGGATCCCTTGTTTGGAACGGCAATGCGGAGCATTCGGCTTCTCCTTGTCAGAGGTAACGGTAGATGTCGTCGAGCCCCAGGCCGCGGGCCACCATCATGACCTGAAGATGGTAGATGAGCTGCGAGATTTCTTCGGCGAGCTCCTCGTCGTTCTGGTATTCGGCGGCGATCCACACCTCGCCGGCCTCCTCGGCGATCTTCTTGCCGATGGCGTGGATTCCGGCGTCGAGTTCCTTGACGGTGCCCGAATCTTCCGGGCGTTCGACGGCCTTGGCTGACAGCTCTGCAAACAGTTCCTCGAAATTCTTCACCCGAAAAGGATACCGCCCGCGCGTGGATGCGGCGGACGGTGTCCGAATGTGCGGTGCGTCAAAGGCGCTGTTCGCCAGGGAGCGCATGCGCACGCGAAGCTAGTTCGCCAATTCGACGTAGGCGTCCTTCGCCGGGACCTGCGCCGTGACGATTCCGTTGTCGGCCTCGAAGGCGCTCATCGCTTCCCATGCCTCGGCATTCTGGGAACCGAAGGCATCCGAGCCCGTGTACAGCTCAAGCGTACGTTCGAGGGTCGTCTTCGCGGCGACGCGGGCCTGGGCGTCGGCGAGGGCCGGCACATGCTTCTCGGCGATGTCGAGAACCTCGTCCGGGTTCTCCTGGGCGAAGGCGACGGCCTTGTCGAGGGCGGCGAGCACCTTGACGTAGGCATCCCTGTTTGCATCGAGGCTCCGGCCAAGCGAGCCGAGGCCGACGCCGACAAGCGGAAGGCCTCCCTCGACCATGTCGATGGTGCGCACGGAGATTCCGGCGGTCTCCAGGTTCGTGACGTCGGAGTTGCGGAATCCGATGACGGCGTCGACCTCGCCCGCCTCGAGCGCGGCGGCCTGGGTGTATCCGATGTACTGGATGCCCGCTTCCTCTTCGGTGAGCCCCTGGGACTTGAGCATGGCGAGCATGGCATAGTAGTTCTCGCCGTAGGGGCCGGGAAGGCCGACCTTCCGGCCCTTGATGTCCGCGGCCGTGCGGATGTCCGAATCCTCGGGGACGATGAGGGTTACGGGATACTGCTGGTACATCGTCGCCCAATCGACGACGTCGATGCCTTCGGATCGGCCCTGCATCATTTCGTCGCCTCCAGCGAAGACGATGTCCTCGTCGCCGGCTTCGAGAGCGCCAAGAAGGGCCTCCTGCGCGCCGTGGTGGCGCAGTTCGACATCGAGGCCTTCCTCGGCAAAGTAGCCTTTCTCTTTGGCGACGTACATGGGGGCGAACTGGATGTCGGGCACGTAGGTGAGGCCGATTGTCAAAGCCGTCGTCGCCGCGGAGACGACGGCCGATTCGCCAGATGCACCGGAATTGCCCGAGGACGAGCAGCCTCCGAACGCAATCGCCGCGGCCGCAAGTGTTGCCATCAGTTTCTTCATGGGTGGTTGCTCCTAGTCTTTGATTGCGTAGTCGGCCCTGCGCTCGGCAAGCGTCAGAAGCCAATAGACGAGCATGGCTGCCGAGGCAAGGAGAATGATCGTGGCGAACATCCCGGTCGTATCCGCCGAGTTCTGCGCACCGGTCAGAAGAATGCCCAGGCCCTTTCCGCCAATCACCATCTCTCCGACTACCGCTCCCGTAATGGAGAGGGTGAAGCCCGTGCGAAGTCCCGAGAGGATCGCCGGGGCGGCAAGCGGAACTTCGACATGCCGGATCATCGTGAATGCGGAAGCGCCGTCAAGACGGGCGGCACCGATAAGGTCGGGGTCGATGTGCTTGACTCCGACTGCGGTGTTCACGACAACGGGGAAAGTCACCATGATTGCGCACAGCACGACGACGGGCGCCAGTCCGTGGCCGATCCAGATCGTGAGCAACGGGGCGATCGCGACAGCGGGAATCGCCTGCGAAGCCGCGAGATAGGGTTGGATCGTTCTCGAAAACAGTCGCGACTTTGCGATGGCGTACCCGACGGGAATGCCGATGGCAGCGGCCGCAAGGCAGCCGAGCGTTGCTTCCTTGAGGGTGAACCAGAGCGCCTTCGCGAAGTATTGCCGACCCGCGGCAAGCCGTGCGAGCGCGGACTGTGGCGAGGGAAGGAAATGCGTGTTGACGAGGCCGAAGGTCGTGACAAACCACCAGGAGGCAAGGAGCACGGCGAAAACGACGGCGGAAGGGAGCCATCGTGGTGTCGTGCGGCGTAGCATGTTCGTCCCTTTCCCGTCGGCTTCGGGAAAGGGCGACGAACGCATGGCGCAAGCACGGCGCGCGCGGGCACCGAGACGGCGACGACGGCCATGCGTCGCGCCTCCTTGCGGCATTCGTGCGCCTCCCATCCGGACTTTCACCGTCGGTCAGGGAATTCCACCCTGTCAGCCGCCAATGGTGGCGGGTCGCGGACTGTCACCGCCGGTTCGGAATTCCACCGACCCCGGAGCACGTTGCGCCACCATTCTTGCACAGATGCGCGTGCGATGCGAGGAAGGTCGACGACATGCAGGCCGCCCCTGTCTCCGGCCAGGGAAAGGAGGAGGCCGTCACGCAAAGGCGCACCTGCCGTCGAATTCCGCACAGTCGAGGAATCTTTCGCGAAATCAGCGGCAATGCGTATGGGCCTCGGCCAGCTTGCGCAGGGCTTCGACTTCGGCGTAGGCGTCCTCGGCGTTGAAGACGGACGATCCGGCGACGAAGTTGTTCGCTCCGGCTTCGGCGGCAAGCGTGATGTTGGCGCGGCCCACTCCCCCATCGACCTGGATCCAGGTTTCGAGGCCTGCCTTCTCGATCGCCGCGCGCGTGCGGCGAATCTTCGGAAGCATCGATTCCAGGAAGCTCTGGCCTCCGAACCCGGGTTCGACCGTCATCACGAGAAGCATGTCGAATTCGCCAAGGATGTCGACATACGCCTCGATGTCCGTAGCCGGGCGCAGGGCAAGGCCGGCGCGAACGCCCATCCCCCGCAGTTCGCGGGCAAGGCGGATCGGAGCCTGGGCGGCTTCGGCGTGGAAGGTGACGGACTTGCAGCCCATCTCGGCGTACTTGGGCGCCCAGCGATCGGGGTCTTCGATCATGAGGTGGGCATCGACGGGAATCGGGCTGGCTTCGACGATTGCCCGGTCGGCGGGTTCGCCGATGGCGAGGTTGGGAACGAAATGGTTGTCCATGACGTCCATATGCGCCCAGTCGGCATTGCGTATCGACTCGAGCTCGATGCCGAGCTTCGTAAAGTCCGCAGCGAGGAGCGAAGGAGAGATGAGGGGCTTCATCGGCGGTTCCCTTCCGTATCCGGCCCGGTCTTGGAAAGCAGGGCAATGAACATGGCGTCCGTATCGTCGAGATCGGGCCAGAGCTGGATCATGCCGTCCTTGCCTGTCACCTCTCGCTTTGCAAGAGCCGTGGCAAGCGGTGCCGCGTCGACGACAGCCGCGTCCTCGTGACGCGACAGAAAACCTTCGACAATGCCCCGTGTTTCCTCAAGGACGGGAGAACAGGTGGAATAGACGAGCATGCCGCCGGGGCGAAGCGCGGCGAAGCCGGAGTCCAGGAGGGCCGACTGGAGCGCGGCGAGGTCGCGAAGATCCTCCGGGGACTTGCGCCATCTGCTCTCCGGACGGCGCCGAAGCGCTCCGAGACCGGTGCAGGGGGCATCGACGAGGACCCTGTCGTAGGTCCCTGCCTCCTGCTCTCCGAGATCGCGCCCGTCGCCCTCGCGAAGCGCGACAATGTCGGCCCACGGACGCACGTTGCCGGCGACAAGGTCGAGGCGATGGGGCTGGGGCTCGTTCGCGTGGATGCGCGCTCCCCTGTTTGCCGCCGCAGCGGCCATTGTCGCCGTCTTTCCTCCCGGTCCGGCACACAGGTCGAGCCAGAGCCTGTCGGGGCCGTCCACCGGCGCGTTCGCGGCGAGCGCGGCGATAAGCTGGCTTCCCTCGTCCTGGACGCCCGCCTCGCCGTCCTGAACGGCCCAGAGCCGATGGGGATCGCCGGAATCCAGAAGAACGGCGGAATCCATCAGGACCGGGTCGGACCAGTCCATCCGGGCCGCGGCGATCTTCTCGCGAAGCTGGTCGGCGGAGATGTCCCTGGCAACCAGAGCGACCTTCGCGGGAGCGTTGTCCGCCTCGAGAAGCCCCTCGATGTCCGATTCGCTGCGGCCGTTCGCTTCGAGCGAGGCGACGAGCTTTTCGACCACCCATCTGGGATGGGAATGCCAGACGGCAAGGAACTCCTCGCGCGAAGCCGTGGACTTGCGGATGATGTCCTGCCAGTCCTCGCCCCGTTCGGCGACGCGGCGCAGGACCGCATTGACGAAACCTCCCGCTCCCTGGCCAAGCTCGTTGCGCGCAAGCTTGACCGATTCGTTGATCGCCGCATGGACGGGCGTTCGGAAGTCGAGAAGCTGGTGGCAGCCAAGCCTGACGATGTCGAGCACGTCGGGATCGACATCGTCGAGCCTGCGGCCGCGGGTGCAGCGGGCGACGATCGCATCCCAACGCCTCTCCATGCGAAGCGTGCCATATGCGAGGTTCGTGGCGAAGGCGGCGTCGAGCTTGCCCAGGCGCGCCTGGCGAATCGCCTTCGGCATGACAAGATTCGCGTAGGCGCCGTCGGCGTGGACCGCGCGGAGAACGTCATAGGCGACAAGACGGGCGAGGTCGGACTTCGTACGGCGGGGAACCCAGCCGTCGTTGCGGCGACAACCGGTCATTGCGCACCTCCGAACCGTGCTCCTTCGGCCAGCCGCGCTCCGCGAATCCAATCCGCTGCATCCATCTGCTTCTTTCCCGCAGGCATCACCCAGGACAGCTCGACGGGAACAGAACCGGTGCCGACATGCACGGTCGCTCCGGCAAGGATCTCTCCGGGAGCGAGGCTCGCGCCGCCGGCAGCCTCGCGGACGGGACCGAGCTTGACGCGCAGCCCGTCGAGGGTCGTCCATGCTCCCGGCGCGGGGGTGTGGGCGCGGATGCGCCGGTCGATGGCGAGCGCCGGCAAGCTCCAGTCGACTTCCGCATCGGCGACGCCGATCGAAGGCGCGCGGGTGGCTGCTCCCTGCTGGGGTTCGGCGTGGGCACGGCCGGTCTCAAGAAGGGCAAAGGTGCGCGAGAGAAGTTCGGCCCCCGAAACGCTCAGCCTTCCAAGCAGATCGCCTGCCGTATCGGTCGGCCGGACCGTCTCGGTGAGCCGTCCGAAGACGGGGCCCGTGTCCAGGCCCTTGTCGATGCGGAAGGTCGAAGCTCCGGTCACGTCGTCGCCAGCGGCAATCGCATGCTGGACGGGCGCGGCGCCGCGCCATGCGGGAAGGAGGGAGAAGTGAAGGTTGATCCATCCGTGTGCCGGGACGTCAAGCAGTTCGGGCGGAACGAGCATTCCGTAGGCGACAACGGCGACGGCTTCGGGTTCGAGCGCGGCAATGTTCGCCTGGAGGCCGCAATCCTTGAGCGAGGTCGGCGTGAGCACGGTCAGGCCCAGCTCCTCGGCACGACGATGGATCGGCGAGGGAACAAGCCGATGCTTCCGTCCGGAACGCGCCGGGGCACGGGTGAGGACTGCTGCGACGTCGTGCCCGTCGTCAAGCAGGCGGTCAAGAGAAGGAAGCGCCACTTCGGGCGTTCCGGCAAAGAGAATACGCACGGGTACGATTCTACGTTCCGTGTGGCGCCTGACGCCCTTCCCGCAGCGCCAAGGAAGTCACACCGGCCCTACATCGCCGGGTCGCGTTCGATCCTCACGGGAGAGAACCCGGCCGAGCAATGCGACCGGTGCGCGATCCGGAGCCGTGAGCCGAGTTCGTCTGCCTGCGCGGGCACGACGCGGGCGTAGACGGTCGAAAGCGCGTCGGTCGAACCTGCCGCAGGGCCGAGGAGCTCGACTCCGGGCGCGAGGCTCGTGATGCCTCCCGCAAGGAGGGGGTCGTCGAGGCCGGTTTCGGATTGCCCGGCCAGAGGGAGGCGTTCGAGAACCTTCCGCAGTTCGGCGAGCAGATGGCGAACGTTCGCCTTCGGACCGGAGAGGGAAAACCATGCTGCCGCAGGAGGAAGCCGAAGCTCTTTGCGCTCCGAGCAGAGCCGATGCGCGAAGTCTCCAAGCGCCCAGTTCGACACCGCGGCCACGAGAGCGCGATCGGCATGGCCGGCGAGCATCACATGCCCTCCGGCAGACCGTGGCCTCACACGCGCGGCGATGCGCGTGACGGTTCGGACCAGGCGCGTCTGCGCCCCCAGGCCCTTTCCCTGAAGGAAACGCGAATCGACGATCACGGCGGCGGAATAGCCCCCTTTCGCTCCAGGCTCCGCACCGGGAGTGGCCACGACAATCCGCGGCCTGGAGCTCACGGCATTGAGGATGCCCTGCTCGGCGGTCGAGGACGAATGGAGAACGCCGTAGCCGGGAAAGGCGCGTGCGATGTCCTGCACGGTTCGCGACGAGCCGATCCGTGCCGCCCTCAGCTTTCCGCTGCCGCAGTTCGGGCATCTGAATGTGCGCACCGAGGTGCCGCATCGGGTGCATGCCGGCGCCTTGTGCGTATTTTCGAGGGCAAGGGAGCCGGCGCATTCGGGACATGTCGCGATGTCGCGGCATGTCTGGCATGCGAGGACCGGAAGATAGCCCGAACGCGGAACGACGACGAGAACAGGGCCTCGCGCAATCGAGTCGCGCACGAGCGCGAAGACCGGTTCGGGAAGCTGGCCTCCCGTTTCCTCGCCGCCTCTCCATTGGTCCGCAAGCGAAATCCGCGGAATCATGGCCGAACGTATCGACTGTCGGCCTTCGAGCAGGACGAGGGTGCCGGCCTCGACGAGCGCGCACGATTCCTCTGACAGGTAGGGCGAGAATACCAGCAGGGCGGCATTCTCCTTGCGTGCCCGCCTCAGGGCGATGTCGCGCGTGTGGCAGTAGGGCGCGCGTTCGGCGCGGTGGGCTTCGGCGGCGTCGTCGAGTATGACGACAAGGCCGAGATCCCTGGCCGGAGCCCACACGGCCGCACGGGTACCGACAACGACACGAACGCGCCCGAGAAGGGTTTCGAGGAACGCGGCGTAGCGCTCCTCGACCGAATCCGAGGAAAGCAGCCGGGCCACCGGCACGGCGAGAGCCGATTCGAGCTGGTCGGCGACAAGCCGGGCATAGCGTCGGGTCGGAGAGACGACAATGGCGCTCCTGCCGTTGGCAAGAACCGCAGCGACGGCATCGGCAACAAGTTCGGTGCTTCCGGCCGGCCCGGCCAACCCGCAGCACGCCGCACGCGGAGCCTTGCCCGCTTCAAGGGACTCGATGTACTCTTGGCCGCGCGAATACTGTCTCCAATGGTGGCATGGCGCGCGCCTCGGCGCTGCCGCCGCCGCAATGGCCCCGTCCTCAAGGATGCGCTTTTCGGCCTTCGCGTGCCGCTGCGGAACGGCGAGCCTCAGGCAGTCCGCGGCAGAACCGCCGTAGGCGGCACCGACCTCGGCGGCAAGGTCGAGAATTTCCGGACTGGCGAGCTGGAGGCTCGACACGACGCGCTTGACGGGTTTCAGCCTGCCCCGGCGGCAGCTCGTCGTGTCGCGCCCGACGACGTATCCGTCGACGACCTTGTTTCCAAAAGGAACCGTCACCCGAAGGCCGACCTTGACCTCGGCGTCGAGCTCCGGCGGGATTTCGTAGTCGAAAGGCCTGCTCAGATGGGGAAGCTGGCCGAGCGGGAGGACATGCGCTACGGCGGTCCCGGCGCGTGGCGCGGCATCGCCGTCATCGTGCCGGACAGCGAAAAGGGCCTCCTGTTCGCCGACATCGGGCAGAAGGCCGAACCCGGGAAGGATCTCTTCGCTCATGGAACCATTGAACCACGAGGCCCGCGAAGAAACCGGCAGGTTTTCTGGCACGCACCGGCCCGGGCGGAGATCGCCACGCGAAGCGAGACCGGGCCGTGACGCGAGTTCCGCCAGCCGCCCGCGCCTTGCCGGCGCGCCCGGCTACAGCGCGCGCAGCAGCTCCTCGACCATATCCGTCTTCTCCCAGGTGAAATCTGCCAGTTCCCGCCCGAAGTGGCCATAGGCGGAGGTCTGCGCGTAGATCGGGCGCTTGAGGTCGAGGCGGTCGATGATCGCCGCGGGCCTGAGATCGAAGGCCTTGCGGACGGCGCTTTCGATCCGGTCGACGCTGCACTCCCGTTCCGTCGCGAACGTGTCCACGCGAACGGAGACGGGAGCCGCACGGCCGATCGCATAGGCCACCTGGACTTCGCACCGGTCGGCAAGCCCCGAGTCGACGACGTTCTTCGCGACCCACCGAGCCGCGTAGGCTCCCGAGCGATCGACCTTCGACGGATCCTTTCCCGAGAAGGCGCCGCCGCCATGCCGGGCCATGCCGCCATACGTGTCGACGATGATCTTACGGCCGGTGAGTCCGGCGTCGCCCAGGGGGCCGCCGACCACGAACTTTCCGGAAGGATTGACCAGGATCTTCAGGTCCGAATCGTCGAGCGCGATGCCTTCGGCCTTGAGCACGGGAGCAATGACATGCTCGGAGAGCACCTCGCTGAGCCATTCGAGTTCGACGTTGTCGTCATGCTGCGTCGAGATGACGATGGTGTCGAGCGTGACGGGCCGGATTCCCTCGTATCCGATTGTGACCTGGGTCTTGCCGTCGGGCCGCAGGCCGGGAACGATGGTGGACCGTCGAACCTCGGCAAGACGTTCGGCGAGGCGATGCGAGAGATGAATCGGGGCGGGCATGAGCGTGGAGGTTTCCGTGCATGCATAGCCGAACATGAGCCCCTGGTCGCCCGCGCCCTGCGCGTCGTAGCGGTCCGAGGCGTTCCCTTCGCGCGTCTCGAGCGAGGAGGCGACTCCGTTGGCGATGTCGGGAGACTGCTGTCCGATGGAGACGGTCACGCCGCAGGAATCCCCGTCGAAGCCGATCTTCGAGGAGGTGTATCCGATCCCGGTGACGGTATCGCGCACGAGCCGGGGAATCTCGACATAGGATTCGGTGGTGACTTCTCCGGTGACGTGGACGAGGCCGGTGGTCGTCATGGTCTCGACGGCTACGCGCGCCTCGGGATCCTGGGCGAGCATGGCGTCGAGAATCGTATCGGAAATCCGGTCGCAGACCTTGTCGGGATGGCCTTCGGTGACAGATTCGGAGGTAAAGGGCTGAATATGTGCCACGGTTCTTCTCTCGGGGTCGAGCGGGCCGGTTTTTCTGGTTCCACGGCGCCCGGCAGCTTGCACAGTCGCTACATTCTCTCACGGATGGCATCGAAGATGACCCGCGCCATCCGTGATTTACTTCCCTCGGCTTCGCGCACGACCGTGCCGTCGTCGGCGACGATGGCGACGGCGGTGTCGACGTCTCCGAAGCCGAGGCGCTCGCCGACCTCGTTGACGACCAGCAGATCGGCTCCCTTTCGCCGCGCCTTGGCGATTCCGTATTCGAGAGCGCTTGCCGTCTCGTCGCCGGTCTCCGCCGCGAAGCCGACGACGAGACGGCCTTCCTTGCGCCTGTCCCTGGCAAGGGCCGCGAGGATATCGGGGTTTTCGACAAGCCGGACCGCAAGGTCCTCCCCCGTCTTCTTCCGCTTGACGTCGAGGCGTTCGACGGGACGGTAGTCGGCCACCGCGGCGCACATGACGACGATGTCGGCCCCGGAGGCTTCGCGCTCCATCGCTTCGAGCATGTCGCGTGCGCTTTCGACGCGAACAAGGCGCGTCCCCCCGGCGCGTTCGAGCACCGAGGCTTCGACGTTGGCGGCGACGAGCGTCACCTCCGCTCCGCGCGAGCGCGCCTCGCGCGCGAGCTCGACGCCGAAGCGCCCCGAGGACCTGTTGCCGAGAAAACGCACAGGGTCGAGCGGCTCCCGTGTCCCTCCGGCAGAAACGACGACATGCCGCCCCTGGAGGTCGCGGGTCCGCGCGACGGTCGCGAGCACATGCTCGGCAATGGCTTCGGGTTCGAGCATGCGTCCGGGGCCGGCATCCTTCCCGGTGAGCTGGCCGACCCCGACGTCGAGAACGTCGATTCCCCTCGAACGCAGAACGGCAACGTTCTCGACGGTCGCGGGGTTCGTCCACATTTCCGTATGCATGGCGGGAGCCATGACGACGGGGCAGCGCGCCGCAAGCAGGGTGTTCAGCAGGAGGTTGTCGGCAATCCCCCAGCGTGTCTTCGCCAGGGTGTTCGCGGTGGCGGGAGCGACGACAATCGCATCTGCTTCCTGCGCATGCCGGACATGCGTGACCTGGTCGGCCGCCTCGGAGGTCCTGACATGGACGCGATTGCCCGTCAGGGCCTCAAGCGTCGTCTTCCCGATCATCTCGAGGGCGGCGGGCGTCGGTACCGCAACGACATCGGCTCCTGCCTTGCGCAGGAGCCGAATGAGAATGCAGGACTTGTATGCCGCAATCCCGCCGGAGATGCCGACAACGATCCGCGATCGGCTCATTCGTCGACGTCCTCGACCCATTCGATCTTGTCGGCGGCGATTTCCTCGAGAGCGATCGACAGGGGCTTGTCCTCTGCGCCTGTTCCTTCGATCAGCGGTCCGATATGCGTAATCTGGCCGTCGCCCCGGTTCATGTCCTGGCGGTACGAGTTGATCTGCCGGGCACGCTTGGCCGCGTAGGCGGCAAGGGCATACTTGGAATCGACCTTCTCGAGCAGCGAGTCGATTGGCGGATTGGTAATGCCTTCGGGCTCAGGAACGGTTCCGAACATGTGGCTCCTCCTCTATGATGCGACGCTCAATTCTAGCTATCAAGACCCATGACGTGAAGAATCTCAGCCGTGGCGCGAGACACGTCGTCATTGACGATGCGGACATCGAACTCGTCGCGGGCGGCCATCTCCAGTGCCGCCGTCTCCAGACGCCGGAGAATCTGCTCCTCGCTTTCGGTGCCCCTGCCCCGCAGTCTCGCTTCGAGTTCTTCCATCGAAGGGGGTTCGATGAAGACAAGCACGGCATCGGGCATCGACCTGCGGACCTGGCGTGCGCCGTCAAGGTCGATTTCGAGCAGCGGCACGAGCCCGCGGGAGCGCGCGTCGAGAACGGGCTGGCGAGGCGTGCCGTAGCGGCTGGTCCTGTGGACCGTTGCCCACTCGAGCATCTCTCCCGCCCCGACCATTCGGTCGAACTCGGCGTCGGAGACGAACCGGTAATGGACCCCGTCTTCTTCGCCGGGTCTTGGCGGCCGCGTCGTCGCCGAGACGGAGAGCCAAATCCGGTCGGAGGCCGAAACCAGCTGCCGAACAACGGTTCCCTTGCCGACTCCCGAAGGTCCGGCAACAACGAAAAGAGGTGCCGCATCCGGCTTTCTCGACGATTCGCCCATGGCCCAATCGTGTCAGAAAAGCCCTGCTGCGGCACCTCTCTTCACTGTGAGGTCTTCAGTGGAAACGCTCGATGAGCGCCTCCTTCTGGTGAGACCCGAGGCCGCCGATGCGGCGAGATTCGGAAATACCGATGTGCTCCATAATCTGCTTGGACTTTGCGGCACCGATGCCGGGCAGCGAAGCGAGAAGGGCGGAAACCTTCATCTTGGCGATGGTCTCGTCCTTCTCGGCCTTCTTGAGCACGCCGGAAAGCGTGATCTTGCCGTCCTTGAGATCCTTCTTCAGCTCGGCACGCTTCAGACGCGCCTTGGCCGCCTTCTCAAGCGCATGCTGGCGCTGCTCGGGCGTGAGCTCTGGAAGTGGCATTATTGGCCTCCTTGTACTTTCCCGCAAGCAGGAATGTTGCCTACGTAACAACTATTAAACAGACATGCCGGAGCTTTGTGCGTCGATTTCAGCAAAATCTCGCTAAGTTTTACGGAAAAAGACCAAGAAAAACCCCATATTTGGGACATATGTCCTAGAATGCGAGGGCTTTGCGGGTCTCCACGAAGCCACGCACAAGTCCGTCCGCGCGGGGGCCTTCGTGCAGGACCGATCGCGAGGCGGATGCAAGAACGCGATTCCTCGCGCTGCCGAAAACCTCCGAAATCTCCGGCGCACCTGCCCCCTGGGCCCCGACCCCCGGGGCAAGGAAGAGTCCGTTGAAAGCCGAAAGATCGATGTCCAGACGTCGGGCGGCGTCGCCGATCGTCGCTCCGACGACAAGCCCGACAGGCCCGAGTCCCTTCGATGACAGATCGGCGTTGAGGCTTCGGACGGCGTCGAAGACACGGCCGGCGACGCAAGATCCCGCTCCCCCGGCATGCTGGACCAGCGCGCCTTCCGGGTTCGAGGTGAGGGCGAGAACAAAGACTCCCTTGCCCGCCGCGGCAAAACGACGGGCCGTTCTTTCAAGCGAACCGGGGCCGAGATAGGGCGACAGCGTCACGGCATCGGCTTCGCCGGGGCCGGAGAGGAAGGCATCGGCATATCCGTCCATTGTCGAACCGATATCGCCGCGCTTGACGTCGAGAATCATCGGAACCCCGGCTGCCCGCCCGGCGCCCAGGACATCCTCGAGAGCGGCGACTCCGGCAGAGCCATGCCGTTCGAAGAATGCCGACTGGGGCTTGAACGCGGCGGCATGGGCGGCAAGAGCTTCGACAACCCGAAGCCCGAAGTCGCGCGCGCCATCGGCCGTGTCGGGAAGGCCCCACGCATGAAGGAGCGAGGCGTGGGGATCGATGCCGACGCAAAGCGGACCGAACTCCCCCATGCGGGACACGAGACGATCGGGAAAGCTCATGACCGCCTCGCCTCGCGTCGCGCATCGTGGGACTGAAGGGATTCCACCTCGAAGCCCGAGGTGCGCCGGGCCGCAACGGCCTGGACGGCCGCGCCGAACTCCTCGATGGTCGTGATGATCGGAATGTCGGCGGCGTTCGTCGCCGCACGAATCGCGTAGCCGTCCTTTCGCGCGCCCTGCGATCCCGGGGTGTTGACGACCATGTCGATCTCGCGCGCCATGATCCGCTCGACGATCGTACGCTCGCCTTCGGCGCTCTCGGACTGCTTGCGGACAACCTCGACAGGAACGCCGTATCGGCGCAGGACCGCAGCGGTTCCGGCAGTGGACATGATCGTGAAGCCGAGCTCGACCATCTGGAGCACCGGATAGACGATCGCGCCCTTGTCGCGGTCGGCAACGGAAATGAAGACGGTTCCGCTGTCGGGAAGACCGCCGTAGGCGGCTTCCTGCGACTTCGCGAAGGCCTTGGGGAAAGTGTCGGCCAGGCCCATGACCTCGCCCGTCGAACGCATTTCGGGCCCGAGAATCGTGTCCACGACGCGCCCGTCGCGGGTCTGGAAACGCTTGAAGGGAAGAACGACCTCCTTGACGGCGATATCGGCGTCAAGGTCGAGGACGGTTGCGTCGGCTTCAGGAAGCATGCCCTGCTCCCGCAGCTCCCCGATCGTGCGCCCCGCCATGACCCATGCCGCGGCCTTCGCGAGCGGAACTCCCGTCGCCTTCGACACGAAGGGAACCGTGCGCGAGGCCCGCGGATTGGCTTCGATGACATACAGGACGTCGTTCATGAGGCCGTACTGGATGTTGATCAGGCCGCGCACGCCCACGCCCTTCGCGATCGCTTCGGTGGCTTCGCGGATTTCCCCGATGACCTTCTGCGAAAGCGTCACGGGCGGAAGGACGCAGGCCGAATCGCCCGAGTGGATTCCGCATTCCTCGATGTGCTCCATGATTCCGCCAAGGAAAAGCTCGTTGCCGTCATAGAGGGCATCGACGTCGATTTCGGTGGCGTCGTCGAGGAACCGGTCGACGAGCAGCGGTGCGGTGCGACGCGAGGCGTCCGTCCTGGAGGCTTCGTCGCGGGCGAGATAGTCCTCGAGCTGGCCGGGCGAGTAGACGATTTCCATGCCGCGCCCGCCGAGCACGTAGGACGGGCGGACGAGAACCGGGTATCCGATCCGCTCGGCAATCTCGACGGTCTGCGAATCGCTTGTCGCGGTTCCGAAGGCGGGGGCGTGCAGGCCGGCATCGGAGAGAACGGCACCGAAGAGCGCACGGTCCTCGGCGGCATCGATCGCCTCG
>CACYEE010000226.1 GCA_902773415.1 uncultured Actinomyces sp. | reverse complement strand
GGCGTCGCTGCCGGGGGCGCGGGGCGTGTTGCTGTGTGCGTCGAGGCTGCCGTTCGTCGTGAATCTCCTTGCCGCTTCTTTCGGCCGTGTCGCCTTCCCCAAGAATAGCGCGCGGATGCGTTCGCGCGCGAGGAGAGACCGTCGAAAGGCGCGGAGGGGCGGGCCGCCGGCGGCCCGGGCGAGGGCGACGCGGAGCGTGCCAGGCTCGCGTCGCGACAGGGCGTTTCAGTATTGCCGGACCCAGCGAATGAGGTAGCGTCCGTCGAATCGCGGCGCGCATGCGAGGCAGGAGTGCTGGCCGCGCGGGCGGCGGTAGCGGGTGTGGGCGTGTCCGTTGGGGCAGGTGCCGATGTATTTCGCGGGCAGCTCGGGGACGTCGTGCGCGGTGGCGCGGGGGTCGATGCCGAGGGTGCGGGCCTGTTCCTGCCAGGCGGCGCCGTGGCCCTGGCCGGGGCCGACGAGGGCGTGCGCGATTTCGTGGAGCATGGTGTTGCGGACGAGTTCCCGGTCGCCGTTTTCGGCGTAGTGGCGCGAGATGGTGATGGTACGGGTGGCGTAGTCGGTCTGGCCGAGGCGGCGTTTGGCCCGGTCGAAGCCGAAGCTCCAGTCGGCAAGTCCGTGGGCGTCCATGTAGGCGCGAGCGAGGGTTTCGGCGTTGGCGAGGTCCATTCGGCCAGTGTACGTATCAATGGTGTCTGACACCATTGATACGCGCTGGTCAGTGGCGCGGGGGCTCGCCCTGGTAGGCGCGGGCGGTCGCAATCTGCGCGCGCAGGCGCGTGAAGAAGGCACGGTGCTCGGCGAGCGCGGCCTCCCACAGGGCCTGGCAGGTGGCCGTCGCGCACCGGTAGCCGGCCTCACGCCCGATTTTCGCGAGATATGCGTCGATCCGCTCGATCTGCTCGCCGACGGCAAGTTCGCGGAAGCCCCACCATGCCATCGTGTCGTAGATCCGGTAGGTGCCGTAGCGGTCGACGTTGTCGCAATCGCCCACCGAGCGGGCCAGAATGCTCGGCTCCGAATCCCAGCCGGCCGCGCCCGCATAGTCGGGCGAGTCCTCCGGGTCGTTCCACAGGCCGTCGGTGTGCATGGCGATGCCCTGGCAAATCTCCTCGCGTTCGACCTCGTCCATGCCGAGCCGCGCAAGGAAGTCCCGCGCCAGGCGTGCGCCGGTCCGGCCGTGGTCCCAAGGGCGAACCGAATCGAATTTGCCGACATCGTGCAGGAGGCAGGCAAGCTCGAGCCGGTCCGCGTCGAGCCCTTCGGCTTCGGCAACCTTCCGGCCGATTGCGGCGACGCGAAGGCAGTGGTGGTAGCGGTAGCGGCGGGTAGCGGGGTCGATGCCGGAGGCGTCGTCCAGGAGGTGTTCGAGCACGAATTCGTGTGCGGCGTTCAGATAGGGGGAGGTCATGGCCCTCATGGTACCGGCGCGCCGGCCCCTGTGCGGCGCCCGGGTCGAGCCTTGGCGGAAACCTCCCGATTGGAGCCCGTCCCCAATCGGGAGGTTTCCGCGGCGTCGGCACGTGCGGGAATCAGCCCCGGTAAGCGCCCTGCCAGACCGTATCGAAAGGCGTACGGGCCGAGACGCGGGCCTCGATGCCGGCGGTCACCATGTCCTTGGCGACGCGGACCGCCCCGGCCACGCTCGCGCCCTTGGCCAGCTCGGCCGTAATCGCCGCGGCCAGCGTGCAGCCCGCGCCGGACACCCGCTCCTGGCCGATTTTCGGGGCGCGCAACACCGTCGCCTGCTCGCCGTCCCACAAAACATCGACGGCATCCGGGCCGGGAAAGTCGATGCCGCCCTTGACAACCACATACTGCGGACCCTGCCCGGCAATCCGGGCCGCGGCTTCGACGAGATCCTCTACCGTCTTGAGCCCGTCCATGCCCGCCAGCGTGCAGGCCTCGAAATAGTTCGGCGTGGCGACGGTGGCCAGCGGGAGGATCTTCTCGCGCAGGGCGGTATCCGTATCAAGAGCCATGCCGGGCTCCTGCCCCTTGCAGATAAGCACCGGGTCAAGAACGACGTGGCGCCACGGCTGGCTCTTCAAGCCAGCCTCGACCGCGTCGATCGTGTCGGGATGGCCGAGCATGCCGATCTTCACGGTGTCGATGTCCTGCGAGGCGAGCGCGGCCTCCATCTGCTGGGAAACGACCTCCGGGGCAACCGGCACGAAACGGTGGTTCCAGCCGTCGTTCGGATCGAAAGAGACGATGCAGGTCAGCGTGCCCATTCCGTACACGCCGAGCTGCTGGAACGTCTTGAGGTCCGCCTGGAAGCCGGCGCCGCCGGTGGCTTCCGAACCGGCGATGGTGTAGGCGAAGTTCATGTCTGTCCTCTTCTCTGCTCCGCGGGCGCGCAGCGCTTGGAACGGCGCGCCCGGCATCGGCCCGGCCTTGCGGGCCGGTCTTTCGTGGCAAGCCTACGGCACGGTCGGAGGCGCGCGTCGCCGATGACCGGCACGTGGCTCCCCGCCTGCTGTCTGCGGCTGCCCGTGCCGGCACGATGCGGGGCGTGGCATCGTGCGC
Organism: uncultured Actinomyces sp.; assembly: GCA_902773415.1. GTDB lineage: Bacteria > Actinomycetota > Actinomycetes > Actinomycetales > Actinomycetaceae > RUG11864. The sequence continues at coordinate 4,902 of CACYEE010000226.1, read as the reverse complement.
GGTTCGTGAGGGCGGTCGGCGACGCGGGGCCTGTTTCGGGGCCGTCCCCCGACGTGCCGCTGCCGCATCCGAGCGTATCAATGGTGTCAGACACCATTGATACGAAACCCGACCCGCGCGACGGTGGCGGGAATCATGCAGTGCAGGCGTGCGGGAGCCAAAAGGAGTACCCTGAAAGAGCCTCGCCGCACCCGCGCCGCGGCCAGGTCGACACCGGAACGCACCAGCGCAGGAGCGAAGAACGCATGTACACGGCGACGCACCGCATCGAAGGCCACACGATGCGCGAACACTGGTATCGCGCCCCCATCGACTATTTCGGCGCCTTCGCCGCAGACCGCGGAACCATGACGATCTTCGCCCGCGAATACGTGCGCGACGGCAAGGACAAGGCTCCCCGCCTCCTCTTCCTCCAAGGCGGCCCCGGCAACCCCGCCCCCCGATTCGCCCCCATCTCGTCCTGGCTCGACATCGCCCTCGACCACTACCGCGTCGTCCTGCTCGACCAGCGCGGAACCGGGAATTCGACGCCCGTCGACAAGGAAGTCGCCGCAATGGTCGCCTCGCCCAAGGCGCAGGCCTCCTACCTCGCCTCCTTCCGGCAGGACTCCATCGTGCGCGATGCCGAAATCCTGCGCCGCAAACTCCAGGGCGAGGAACCGTGGGCCGTTCTCGGCCAGTCCTTCGGCGCATTCTGCGTCGTCAACTACCTCTCCCAAGCCCCCGAAGGCCTCTCCGAAGCCTTCATGGCCGGCGGCCTGCCCTCCCTCGACAGGCATGTCGACGACGTCTACCTTCGCACCTACCCCGCCGTCGCCGGGCGCAACCGCTACCTGTTCACCCGCTACCCGAAAGACGAGGCGAACGCCTGGTACGTCGCCACGCATCTCGCCGACGTCGAGGAAACCCTCGACGACGGCTCGCGCCTCACCCCCGCCCGGTTCCGCCAGCTCGGCCAGATGCTCGGCTTCTCCTACGGCGCCGACACCCTCCACTTCATGCTCGAAGACCCCGTATGGAACCTCGGCGGGCGCCGCCGCCTGCGCCCCCAGTTCATCCACGAAGCCTCCCGGCACCTGTCCTTCCGCCCCAACCCCCTCTACGGGGCGCTCCAGGAATCGATCTACGGGCAGGCCTCCACCGGAGCGACGGGATGGTCCGCAGAACGCATCCGAAACCGGTTCCCCGAGTTCCGCCTGCCGCCGCTGGTCGCCGGCGGCACCGGCGAAACCGACCTGCGCAAGGAAGGGCACGGATTCCGGTTCTACGGCGAACACATCTTCCGTTCGCACTTCCACGACGACCCCGAACTCATTCCCTTCAAGGAGGCCGTGGACCTGGCTTCGCGCAGAACCGACTGGCCGGAGCTCTACTCGAAATCCGCGCTCGGAGAAAACCAGGTTCCCGTCGCGGCGTGGCTCTACAGGACGGACATGTACGTGCCCTTCGACCTGTCGATGGAAACCGCGCGGGCGATACGCGGGCTCGTGCCGCTCGTCTCCGACACGTACCATCACGACGCGCTGCGCACCGGCGGGCGCGCCATGCTCGAGAAGCTGTTCGCCGCGACGAAAAGCTGACCGGGGAAAGCCAAGTGCCAATCACGAACCGGAATCGCCCTGCCTCGGCAGGCCCGAAAGCAGGTAGTCGCGCGCGTCCTCGTCGTCTTCGGCGCGAAGGCGCGGGGCGGAGGCGAACTCGGGGCGGATGCCGCGCTTGTCGGCGTAGAAGGCGCGAATCGCGTCCATGTCGGCGCGAACGTCGCCCGTGACGGTCATCGAACCGTGCCAGCCGAAGGTTTTCGTTGCGCTGTCCACGTAGCCGAATTCGAGCGGCAGGCCGGTTTCCAGCGCCATCCGGTAAAAGCCGGACTTCCAGAACTCGCGCCTGGAGCGGGTGCCCTTCGGGGTGATGCACAGGCAGATGTCCTCGGCCTCGTTGAGGCGTTCGACCATCGAGCCGACCATGCCGTGGCGGGCCGAACGTTCCACCGCGATGCCTCCAAGGGCGCGCACAAGCCGCCCGAACACCGGTACTTTGACCGCCGAATCCTTGACGAGGAAGCTCGGCTTGCGGCCCAGCATCCACATTGCGGCGAGCATGTAGACGGCGTCCCAGTTTGAAGTGTGGGGCGCGCCGAGAATGATGACTTTCTTCGGCAGTTCCTCGATGTCCATCTGCCAGCCGCTGGCCTTGATGAAGGCCTTTGCGAGGGCGCGTTTGAGTGCCATGTCGTTCTCCTAACGTCTGCGGGCCGCGTCCCGATGCGGGTGCGGGGTGGGCGTGGACAAGCCTAGAGCAGGAATGCGAAGGCCGGCGAATCGGGTTCGAGCTTCTCGATTTCAAGGCGCGAGGCGTCCATGCGGCGCAGCAGGCCTGCGAGATTCTCGGGTTTTTCGATTTCGAGGCCGACGAGGGCCGGGCCGGTGTCGCGGTTGTTCTTCTTCGTGTACTCGAAGAAGATGATGTCGTCGCCTTCGCCGAGAACGTCTTCGACGAAGTGGCGCAGCGCGCCGGGTTCTTGCGGGAAGGCGACGAGGAAGTAGTGGCGCAGGCCTTCGTAGACGCTGGAGCGCTCGACGATGTCGTCGTAGCGCGAAACGTCGTTGTTGCCGCCGGAGACGATGCAGGCGATCGGGCCGTCGGGCAGGTTGGGCAGGAATCGGGCGACGGCGGTGGTGGCGAGCGCGCCGGCCGGCTCGGCGATGATGCCTTCGACCTGGTAGAGGTTGAGCATTTCGGTGCAGATCGCGCCTTCGGGGACGACGACGATTTCGTCGACGAGGTCGCGTGCGAGCTGGAAGGTGATGTCGCCGGCGCGGGCGACGGCGGTGCCGTCGGCGAAGGTGTCGATTTCGGGGAGGGTGACGGGCCTTCCGGCTTTGAGCGCGGCCTTCATGGAGGCCGCTCCGGCGGGTTCGACGCCGACGATCTTGACTTCCGGGTGGAAGGTGCGCAGCCAGATGGCGGTGCCGGCGAGCAGGCCGCCGCCTCCGACGGGCACGACGACGGTTGCGGGCGGTTCGCCGGCCTGCTCGAAGATTTCCTTGACGACGGTGCCCTGCCCGGCGATGGTGAGAGGAGCGTCGAAGGGGTGGACGTAGGTGGCGCCGTGGGTTTCGGCGTATTCGCGCGAGGCGCGGGCGGCTTCGTCGAAGGTGGAGCCGCCGATGATCCGTTCGACCCATTCTCCGCCGATGTCCGCGATGCGGTCGCGTTTTTGGCGCGGGGTGGTGGACGGCAGGAAGATCTTGCCGCGGATGCGCAGCTGGCGGCAGGCGAAGGCGACGCCTTGGGCGTGGTTGCCGGCGCTCGCGGTGACGACGCCGGCTTCGCGCTGTTCGGGATCGAGGGAGTAGATGAAGTTGTAGGCGCCGCGGACCTTGTAGGAGCGGCCGACTTGCTGGTCTTCGCGTTTGAGGAGGACGTCCTGGCCGCGGATGCCGGACAGGCGTGCGGAGAGGTCGAGGGGCGTGTGCCGGACGGTGTTTCCGAGGGTCTGGGCGGCGACGACGACGTCGACGCCGGTGGGAAGCGCGGGCGTGGCGGTTTCGGTTGGCGACGTTGCGGCTGGGCTGGTCATGTCTGCTCCTTGCTGGGCCCGTGGGGCGTTGTGGGGCGGTGCCTATCCTAGTGCGCGCGTTTGCGTGGCGCGAAAGGTGTTCGGCAGGCGTGCGGCCTGAGGGGCGGCTTGGAAGGGCGCGTGGAGTTGGCCGGGGCGGGGTCGGCGCTGTCGTGTCCGTTTGTGCGGGCGGGAGCGCCGGGCGAGATTCGGGGACGGCGAGGGGCGGAGGGTTCGCGCGGGCGTGCCTGGGCGTGACCGGAGCGAGGAAGGTTCGCAGAGGGAGGGGCGGGCGAACGCGGTCTCCGATTCGCCGCGGCACGTGTCGGAAAGGGGACTGTCCCCAATCCGGCGGCCTGTCTCCTTCGCGACGTCCGAAGGCGGGTGCGCCCTTGCGGGACGGCCCCGTGGGAGGTGGGGTATGGGGCGACGGGAGGGCGCGCGGGGGCGTGCGCTCGGATACACTGGGGGCATGAGCGATGTTCCCTTCGGCGAGGATTTCGAGTTTGAATTCGAGCGCAAGTTCTTCGTGCGCGAGCTGCCCGCGGACGTGGTGGCCCACGCCGACGTCGAGGCGATCGTGCAGGCCTACCTGTTTGCCCGCGACGGCTACGCGGTGCGCGTTCGCTTGCGCTTTCCCGGACTTCGCGCCGAATTTCCGCCCTTCGACGAGCGCGTGGACTTCCAGGGAGCCTACGAGCGGCGCGTGCTGGCCGACCTGCTCGCGCAGCCGGGCGACGGCGTGCGCGCCGCAATCTCGGTGAAATCGCCGATCGTGACGGCCGAACGGTACGAGTTTGAAAAGGAAATCGACCCGGATGTGGGCGTCCAGATCCTGCGCCGCTGCTCGCGAATCGTGCTCAAGAACCGCCATTCGATCTGGCTGGGGGAGGACGGCTGGGAGTTCGACGTGTTCGGCGGGCAAAACGCCGGGCTCGTCGTGGCCGAATGCGAGCGGTTGCAGCCGGTGGTGGCTCTCGACATTCCCCGGTTCTGCCTCACGGAAGTTTCGGGTGACGTGCGTTTCACAAACGATTCCCTGTCGAAAGAGCCGTGGCTCGGGTGGTGCGACGCATTCGAGCGGGAACTTGAGGCGAGCGGGCCATTTTTCCTTGACATGTAGCCGTTTTTCGACGTATGTCTCGGTGCGGGTCGCGTCGGGGTGGGCGGGGTTGCGATGCCGTCCTCGGGTCACATTTGGGTAACGGATTGCGATTCGGTACTTAAGTCCCGAAGGTCGGGGCGGGCGCTGCTGTAGCATCGTTCTTGCAGGCAGCCCGTTGGGGCCTGCGAAGAAAAACCGAATAGCTTGCGCCTCCTTCGCGGAGAGCGCACAGGTC
>CACYEE010000225.1 GCA_902773415.1 uncultured Actinomyces sp. | reverse complement strand
GCGCTTTCTGCGGATATCCCGCTCGGAAATCGCGAACTTTGCGCATGTGCGGCGGCTCGACTTCTCCATCGGCTCGACCATCGGGCTCGAGTTTTCTGACGGCTCGCGCACCTGGGTGGCGCGAAGGCATATGGCAAACATCAAGAGAGAACTGGGAGTGAAGTAAGATGAACGGAATCGAAACACCGGACATGCTGGATGCCCGCGCTGGCCAGGAAAGGCCGGGTAGCGGTTGGAATTCGTGGAGCGCCACAAGCGACGAGCATCGGCGCATCCTGCTGGAGGCGGTCAAACGAGCGGCGCTCGGCGCTCCGCTCGGGCTTGCCATCGTCTGCGCAATTGGCATGGGCATTTCCTTGGCAGCCTCTCCCGACGGCAGTTTCCTTTTCGTGGGGCCGGGCGCAATAGCGCGTTTCGGCACGGAGAACATGGCTGCCTTGGCGCAGATGCTTCTCGGTGTGGCAATCGGGATGGCATTTGCCGGGGCCTCGGTGGCCTGGGGAATCGAGGACTGGCCGACTCTCAAGCAGCTTGCGGTCCATTTCCTTGCGACGATGCCGCTGCTGCTGGGCTGCGGCTGGCTCGCCGGCTGGGCCGGAAAGGAAGCATCGGGCCTTCTCGGTTTTTTTGCGCTCCAGCTCGCCATCTATGTTGTCATTGCAGTTGGCGCGGGTCTTGCGGAGTGGCGACGGGTTCGGCAGGCAAACCTGTTGCTTTGAGTTTGGGCCAGGTGCGCGATGTCTGGGCGCGGGTTCCGCGCCGCGGGCGTATCAAAGGTGTCTGACCCCTTTGATACGCCCGCGGCGCAGGCCGGCGCTTTCCGGTGCCGCAAAAAGGGACAGGCCAGTGTCGTTTTGGGGACGGCGACAAGCGGAAGCGCCACGCGGGCTTGCGTGCGCCAGACCGGAGCGAGAAATCTGCAAGAGGGAGCGAAACGAGCGAACACGGCCTCCCTTTCCGGCATTCGGAAGCATGGGCGGCGATTGGCAGTGGCGATGGGTGCGGCCGAGAGGTCCGGGGGTTGTTGTTTTCGGTCCGAATCGGGTCCCGCGGAAGGGAAAGGGGGCGTATGCGGCAATCGTGGCAGAGGAAGAAACCTAGGGATTGCCAAGGCTGCAAGCCGAGGAATTCGACGGCCATCGGGCTTTTGACGAAGGTCAAGCGCTCCGCCTTGTCGGCGTCGTCGCTTCGCGCCGCCGCCTCGTGGTCAGGCTCCACATGACTTGCCAGCATCCGCTCGCAGTATCGGCTCGAAATGTCGCGGGCGAGAGTCTTCACGCTCCGGCCGCGGCTTGCCGCTTCCCGCTCGTACCATGCGCGAACGCGACCGCTGGAACCCCGAAGGAACTCGCGGCAATGCGTCCACGTGAGCGCAAGCACGGATTGTCCACTTGCTGAGTGGACAATCTCCGGGAACATTCGACAGAACTGTGCGTACTGGTACAGGCTGGTGCACGTGTACCCTCTGCCATGCTCCCGCGTCAGTTCCGTAACAAGATAATCGACAACTTTCCGGCCATGCGCTTCGCCCCTGATGGCACCCGCAAGTTCCCCCTCGACGATGCGCCGCCCAAGCAGCCAGTTGCGTTGACCCAATGCGACCTTGACGGCCTGGCAAGCGCTTCGTTGGGCAGCTTCGACAATCGGCTTCGCGTCGGAAACGAAACCGCCGGTGTTGAGATCGTCGATTGCGGGCCGTTGCTCCTCAAGCCCCTCGGTCTTCTCCATGTCGCGCCTCCTGTCGCGCACACTGACTTGCGCACGCCCTATGGCCCAGGCCGCCACCAAACTCGGTTCAAGGCCAAGGCATTCCACAGCCGTGGATCGTGCTGTCTCCACGCATCCGAGAGTCCGCCAATGGCCGAAGCGTTGTCTCGCGGACATGCGCCCATCAAAGCCGTGCAATGAGTACGGGACGTTGCCTGAACCGGATGGCGCCCGTGGCAAAGTGGCACCTGGGAGACAGTCCCCAAATTTCCACAAGTGCCTGTTGGAAACAGTGGGGCTGTGAGAGGGAGCAAAGCATCCGTACGAGGGCGCAGCCGTACAAACTGGTAATCTCGGCTGGCATGGACATGAACCAGCACTTCACCTACGGCAAGCTCGCCCGCTTCACTGCGCCAACGATCGGGATGATGCTCGTGATGAGCGCCTACGTGATGATCGACGGCTACTTCGTGTCCAACTGGGCTGGCGCCACGGCGCTCGCGGCCGTCAACTTCGTCTTCCCCCTTATCGCAGTGCTCGCCACCATCGGCTTCATGCTTGGTACTGGCGGCACGGCGCTCGTCGCGGCGACGCTAGGGGAGGGACGCGCCGAGGATGCAAACCGGCAGTTTTCCCTGCTCGCCTATGCGGGGATTGTGGCCGGCATCGTCAGCGCGACCCTCGCCGTCGTGGCGCTCAAGCCCACGCTCGCATTCATGGGACTCGACGGAGAGCTGCTTGTCCTCGCCATGCGTTACGGCGTGATTCTGTGCGGAGGCATTCCTTTCACGATTCTCCAGTATTTGATGAGCGAGCTGGCGGTTGCGGCTGGAAGGCCGAATCTCTCCTTCGCTGCGACCGTCGTAGCGGGCCTCATGAATGCCGGCCTCGATGCCTTGTTGATTGCCTGGGCAGGCTGGGGTGTTACCGGCGCAGCCATCGGCACTGTAGCAGGCGAGGCTGCTGGTGGCCTCATGCTTCTTGCCTATTTTGCCCGACCCAACCCGAGCCCGCTGCGCCTGGGCCCCACACGCCTCGACTGGCCTTTCCTGCGCCACACTGCGAGTAACGGCTCCTCGGAGATGGTGTCGAATATTGCCTCCTCGCTCGTCTCCACCGCCTACAACATGCAGCTGCTCAAGTATCTGGGCGAGGCGGGCGTGGCCGCCTATTCGACCATCATGTACGTGGGTCTCGCTTTCGCCGCGATACTCATGGGCTTTATTGCCGGTTCTGATCCCTTGATGAGTTTTCACTACGGTGCCGGCAATCGGGACGAGATGCGTTCCTTGTTCCGCAAAGCCGTCACGGTGCTCGGTGTTGGCGGGCTTGTGATGTTTGGTCTTGCCCAGGCAGGCGCGGCGCAGCTCGCTCACGTGTTCGTCGGATACGACGCCAGCCTCGAAGCCCTCACCGTTCACGCCATGCGCATCTATGCGCTCGCCCTGATTCCAATGGGGCTCACGATGTATGGTTCAGGATTGTTTACGGCGCTCGGCAACGGGGTCGTGAGCGCCATGATTTCCTTCGTGCGCACGATTGTGTTCGAGATCGGCGCAGTGTTCGCTTTGCCGCTGCTGTTTGGCGCTGAAGGAATCTGGTGGTCGGTGACGGTGGCCGAGGTGGCTGCCTTCGTGCTCGCGGGAGCGCTCGTCGTCCGCTACGCCTCGCGTTACGGGTTTCTCGCTTGATTGCCGAAAACAAGGCAAAAGTGGCCCGAATCGAGCCTGTTCTGCCCTGTTTTCGGCAATCAAACAGCCGGCTAGCGCTGCGCGGCGACGTCAATCGTCAGTTCACACCGCGTTCCCGCTAGTTCGATGAGCGGGTCGGCAGGGCCCGCGGCATTGGCGGAGCCAGTAGCAGGAGCCTCGCACGGCTGGCCGTCGCACGCATGACGCAGCGTCTTCTTTCCGAGCGGGCCTCGCGTGCGGGCTGCGAAGGCGGTGCCGGACTCGAGATGCGCCACCGGGGATGCGTCGATCTGGTTGACATCGAGCTTCCCGCGGCAGTTTGTGGCGACGATGTCCATGTCCCCCTGCGGTGTCCAGTTCAAGATGGGTGTCGTTGTCGGCCATATCCGCATGTTCGACGCGCCCGGCGATTTCAGCCCCGCACGTGAGGCCGGTCGGTGAGAACGCCTCGGCGTTCAGGCGGGCCTCGATGCTGCGCGTGAAGTGGGCAGGCAATTCGACGTCGATGTCGAGGCGGCGGGCCTCCAGCTTGCCGTATGCGTTCCTGTGTTGGCGACGTGCATCGGCCTCTGCGCGAAGAGGAAATCGCCACCTTAAAGGCTTGT
>CACYEE010000224.1 GCA_902773415.1 uncultured Actinomyces sp. | reverse complement strand
GCAGGCAGGTCGTTCGGCGAGCCGTTTTCGATTTTTGCCAATCAGACCGGTACGTGGGAAGCGATGTACATGAATTTTCCGAGTTTCTGGGTGCTTGTCGGGGACAGGTATGATGTGCTGAAGGGCGTGGCGATTGTCGTGACGGCAAGCGTGCTGTTGGCCGGCCTGTACTTCCTTGTCGCGAGATTCGATCGGAAGGGCGTCGAAAAGGGATTGCTTTCCGAACGGTTTGACGGCATTGATTCGCTGCGACTTGCCGTGTGGACGTCATGGACCGTTGTCCTGTTCCTGCCGGCGATGCACGAGCGATACGGTTATCCGTCGATGGTGCTGCTCTTCGTGCTGGTGGTGCTTGATGGGCGGGTCGCTCCCGTCTGGGTCGTTGCGGCAGTGGTCGAGCTTGCGACGTATTCCGCATACTTGTGGGGGCTGGATTTTTCGTTGTTGCCGGCGGCAGTCGCGCTTGTCGGCTGCTATGCCGGGTTTACCGCTTTCGTGTTTCGCGCCTGGGGCGTTTGCGCGGTCGATGATCGGTGACGGTGCCGTCCCGTCCTTTCGATGCCCGTTCTTCCGGGGCGTACGTCGTCTTTCGATTTGCTCGGGGCGTCGGTTTCGGGCGAGGGGCGGTCCCCGTCGATCTGTCTGGCGGTGCGAGGGCGTGCCGTAAGGCGAATCACAATAAATCTGGAGTGTTTCCGTTTTATGACGATGGGGCTGTGCGTGTAGGCTTTTGGGCGACATCGATGTTGCAAAAATCTTCCTGTCGAGCGAATTTCGGTCCGATAAGGTGGATTATTGCAAGCTCGATGTTGTTTAATGGTATGGGTTCGACGCAAAGGAGGGGACATGACCACGACAGACATGCCGGCCGATGCCGGAACGCGCGAACGGATCCTCCGCCTCATCATCGAAAAGGGGCCCATCACTTCCTCCGAGCTGGCAAGCCTGCTCGTGCTGACCGCTGCCGCAGTGCGCCGTCACCTCTCCCAGCTTGAGCTTGACGGCCAGATTGCCGAATATACGGGGGCGTCGTCCCGGCCGCTTGGCCGCGGCCGCCCCCCGCGTCGCTACGTAGCGACCGGAGAAGGGCAGGCCATCTTCGGCGACACGAACGGAGACGTTGCAACCCAGGCCCTCGAGTTCGTTCTCAAGATTCTCGGAGACGACGGCCTTCGGCAATTCGCCGCGGAACGAAGCTCCGGTTTGCGCACGCGCTACGGCACCGCAATCGAGACGGCGGGAAACGACGTGGAAACCCGCGTCCGAGCGCTGGCAGGAGCGCTCACCCAGGACGGCTACGCCGCCTCGGTCCGCCGCGGACCGCGCGGCCTGACCCTCCAGCTATGCCAGGGGCACTGCCCCGTCCAGGACGTCGCGACCTCGTTTCCCGTCCTGTGCGAAGCGGAAACGCAGGCATTCCACGAACTGCTCGGCGTGCATGTCCAGCGGCTGGCAACCCTGGCCGGCGGCGCGCACGTGTGCACACTCACGATCCCGCTGATTACCCGTCCGCGGGCCACGTCAAGAACGGAAGGAAAGGCATGACACAGACCCGGCACGAAGCCGCGGTCGCCGAAGCCATCTCCGAACAGCAGGAGACCATCGAGGCTCTGGGTCAAAAATACAGCTTCGGCTGGCACGACTCGGACGCCGCAGGCGAGGCGGCCGAACGCGGCATCAACGAGGACGTAGTGCGCTACATCTCCTCGGTCAAGGAAGAACCCGAATGGATGCTCGAAAGGCGGCTGAAGGCCTACGAGCACTTCGTCGCCCGTCCCATGCCCGAATGGGGCGCCGACATGTCGGTGGTGCGCTTCGACGAATACAAGTACTTCGTCAAGGCCACCGATCGGCCCGCCCAGAGCTGGGAGGACCTTCCCGAGGACATCCGCAATACCTACGACCGCCTCGGAATTCCCGAGGCGGAACGCTCCCGCCTCGTTGCCGGCGTCGCCGCCCAGTACGAATCCGAGGTCGTCTACAACAAGATACGCGAAGACCTTGAGGAACAGGGCGTCGTCTTCCTCGACACGGACACCGCGCTCAAGGAATGCCCGGACCTCATGGAGGAGCACTTCGGCACCGTCGTGCCCCTGGGCGACAACAAGTTCGCCGCGCTCAACACCGCCGTGTGGTCCGGCGGCTCCTTCATCTACGTGCCCAAGGGCGTCCACGTGAAGATTCCCCTCCAAGCCTATTTCCGCATCAACACCGAATCGATGGGACAGTTCGAGCGGACCCTCATCATCGCCGACGAAGGCTCCTACGTGCATTACGTCGAGGGCTGCACCGCGCCGATCTATTCGCGCGATTCGCTGCACTCGGCCATCGTCGAAATCGTCGTGAAGAAGGAGGCCCACGTGCGCTACACGACCATCCAGAACTGGTCGGGCAACGTCCTCAACCTCGTCACCCAGCGCGCCACGGTCGAGGCCGGCGGCACGATGGAATGGGTCGACGGAAACATCGGTTCCAAGATCAACATGAAGTACCCGGCCTGCGTGCTCCTGGGCGAGCGCGCCCACGGAGAAGCCCTCTCCGCCGCGTTTGCCGGCGAAGGTCAGCATCAGGACACCGGCGCGAAGATGATCCACCTCGCCCCGAACACGACCTCGTCCATCGTCTCGAAGTCGATTTCGCGCAACGGCGGCCGCTCGTCGTATCGCGGCCTGGTCAAGATGACGAAGAACGCCTACGGCTCGAAGTCGAACGTCCAGTGCGACGCCTTGCTCGTCGACGACATCTCGCGCACCGACACTTACCCGTATGTGGACGTGCAGACCGACGACGTCGAGATGGGCCACGAGGCCACCGTCTCGAAAGTCTCCGAAGACCAGCTCTTCTACCTCATGCAACGCGGCCTGGACGAACAGGAAGCGATGAGCATGATCGTGCGCGGCTTCGTCGAGCCGATCGCCCGCGAGCTGCCCATGGAATACGCGCTCGAGCTCAACCGCCTCATCGAGCTACAGATGGAAGGGAGCGTCGGCTGATGGCCGAACACAACGTCGCACTTGAAGGAACCGGAGCCTCCCGCGCCGACAGGCGCTCCTCGTTCGTCTCCGCCGATTTCCCGATGCCCAGCGGCAAGGAAGAGGAATGGCGCTTTACGCCGCTCGAGCGCATGGCCGAATTCCTGTCCGGCGCCATGAACGCCCACGATGCTCCGGTCGCAGCCCGCGGCGGCAAGCTCGAGAAGGTCGGCCGCGACGATCCGCGCATCGGCCAGATCGCAATGCCCGACGACCGCAGCGCAGCCCTGGCATGGGAAGCCTTCGACGAAGCCCATGTGCTGACCCTCGCAGGCTCCGAGCATGAGGAGGTCTTCGTCGACATCGCCGCGAACGAGGGCATGAACGCCGCCCATCTCGCGATCGTCGCCGAACCCGGCGCGAAGGCGACCGTCGTCGTCTCCCACACGGGGATTGCAGACCTCGCCGAAACCGTCGAAGTCTCGGTAGGCGAGGGCGCGGACATCGCCGTCGTCTCCATCCAGGAAGGCGAACGCACCGCCCGCCACCTGTCCGCCCAGCGCGTCCGCGTCGCAAAGGACGCGAACCTGCGCCACATCGTCGTCACCCTCGGCGGAGACCTCGTGCGAGTGAGCACCTCCGTCGCCTTCACAGGAAAGAACGGCAACGCCGAGCTCCTCGGCGCCTACATCACCGACGCCGGAGAACATCAGGAGCACCGCCTCTTCGTCAACCACGGCCCGGCCAACTGCGTCTCGCGCGTCACCTACAAGGGCGCTCTGCAAGGCGAAGACGCCCATTCCGTCTGGATCGGCGACGTCCTCATCGACGCCACGGCCGAAAACACCGACACCTACGAGCTCAACCGCAACCTCGTGCTCACCAGAGGCGCGAAGACCGACTCGGTGCCCAACCTCGAAATCAAGACCGGCAAGATCGTCGGCGCCGGCCACGCCTCGGCCACCGGCCGATTCGACGAGGAACAGCTGTTCTACCTCATGGCCCGAGGCATTCCCGCCGACGTCGCCCGCAGGCTCGTCGTGCGCGGCTTCTTCGCCGAAATGATCGAGAACATCGGCATCGAATCCGTCCAGGCTCGCCTCATGGCCGCCATCGAAAGCGAGCTGAACCTCGACAGCGCCGAGGGCGCAGAACACTGACAGGCGCCACGGCGCCACGCACCGAAGACAGACGTTAGGAACACAGAACAATGGCAACGCTTGAAATCCGCAACCTGCACGCCTCGGTCGAGACCCCCGAAGGGGAAATCCCGATTCTCCACGGCGTGAACCTCACGATCGGCGACGGCGAGATCCACGCCATCATGGGCCCCAACGGCTCGGGCAAATCGACGACCGCATACGCGCTCGCGGGCCACCCCAAGTACATCGTGACCGAAGGCCAGATCCTGCTCGACGGCGAAGACATCACCGACGCGACCGCCGACGAGCGCGCCCGCGCCGGCCTCTTCCTCGCCATGCAGTACCCGGTCGAGGTGCCCGGCGTCTCGGTGACGAACTTCCTGCGCACCGCCAAGACCGCCATCGACGGCAAGGCCCCCAAGCTGCGCGAATGGACGAAGAAGATCAAGGAAGTCTCCGAGACCCTCAAGGTCGACTCCGACTTCGTCTCTCGCGACCTCAACGTCGGATTCTCCGGCGGCGAAAAGAAGCGCACCGAAGTGCTCCAGATGGAGCTGCTCGAGCCGAAAGTTGCCATCCTCGACGAGACCGACTCCGGCCTCGACGTCGATGCCCTTCGCGTCGTGTCCGAAGGCGTCGTGGACGTCCACGAGCGCACCGGCAACTCGATCCTGCTCATCACGCACTACTCGCGCATCCTCCAGTACATCAAGCCCGACTACGTCCACGTCTTCGCCGACGGCAAGATCGTGCGCACGGGCGGCCCCGAGCTTGCCGACGAGCTCGAGGCCTCCGGTTACGACTCGTACGTGGAAGCCTGAGAAGCGATGGCGCCGACCCCGGCACGCACCCCGGCAAGCCAGAGCCCCGCGCCCGCATCGGACTTCCCGATGCTTGCGCGAAAGATCGACGGCGAACGCCTCGTCTACCTCGATTCGGGGGCGACGAGCCAGCGCCCGCGCGCGGTGCTCGACGCCGTTTCCGATTTCGAGACCCGGCACAACGCCGCGGTGTCGCGCTCGAGCCACCTGCTTGCCGGGGAAGCCACCATTGCCTTCGAGGAAGCCCGAGAAAAGGTCGCGCGTTTCGTCGGGGCCCGTCCCGAGGAAATCGTGTGGACTTCCGGCTCGACGATGGCCCTCAACCTCCTCGCCTACTCCTTCGGCAACATCGCCGCCGGGCGCGGCATGGGGGAGGCCTCCGCGCGCTTCCTGATCGGCCCGGAAGACTCGATCGTCGTCACTCGCGCCGAGCATCACGCCAACCTTGTGCCCTGGCAGGAGCTCTGCCTGCGAACGGGAGCCGAGCTGCGATGGCTCGACCTTCGCGAGGACGGCACGATCGACACGGCGACGTTCGACCGCATCGATGCGACGACGAAGGTCGTGGCTTTCGCCCACGTCTCGAACGTGACCGGAGCGATTGCGCCGGCCGCGCAGATCGTGGCGGCGGCGCGCGAGCGCGGGGCCGGAGACAACGGCGCCGTCGTCGTGCTCGATGCCTGCCAGTCCGTGCCGCACATGCCCGTCGACGTCGAGGCTCTCGGCGTCGACTTCGCGGCCTTCTCGGCGCACAAGATGCTCGGGCCCACCGGCGTCGGAGCGCTCTACGGCCGTCGCGAACTGCTCGCGGCCCTGCCTCCCTTCCTCTTCGGCGGATCGATGATCGAGACGGTCACGATGGAAGGCACCTCTTACGCCGCCCCGCCCCGGCGCTTCGAGGCCGGCACCCAGGCCGTTGCCCAAGCCATCGGCTTCGGCGCCGCAGCCGGCTATCTTTCGGCCATCGGAATGGAACAGATCGCCAAACATGAGAAGCGGCTCGGCGAACTCATGCTCGAAGGAATCCGACGGATTCCCGGAATCCGCATTCTCGGTCCGGAGCGGGTCGAAGAGCGCACGGGAGTCCTTGCCTTCGAAGTCGAGGGCGTCCATCCGCACGACGTCGGCCAGATTCTCGACGCTTCGGGCATTGCCGTGCGTACCGGACACCACTGTGCCCAGCCCATTCACGATTTCTTCGGTGTCGTCGCATCGACCCGCGCCTCCCTCGGGCCTTACAATACCGAGGACGACGTTCGCGCCTTCCTCGAGGCGCTTGCGACGGTGCGCCCCTTCTTCGGACTGGAGGAACAATGAAACTCGAAGAGCTCTACCAGCAGATCATTCTCGACGCGGCCCGCGAACGCTACGGCGAAGGCGAACTTGCCGAGGCTCACGGCGAATCTCATCAGGTCAACCCCACCTGCGGCGACGAAGTGACGATGAAGGTTCGGCTTTCCGAGGACGGCGAGCGTTTCGAGACCGTTGCGTGGGAAGGCCACGGCTGTTCGATTTCCCAGGCTTCCATCTCCGTCATGACCGAAATGATCGAGGACCTCACGATCGGCGAGTTTGCGACGCTCTACGAGGCCTTCCGCTCCATGATGGATTCGCGCGGCGAAGAACTCGACGAGCGCACGCTCGATATGCTTGAGGACGCCTACGCCTTCCACGGCGTCTCCAGGTTCCCCATGCGCATCAAATGCGCCTTGCTCGGCTGGATGGCCGTGCGCGACGCGACCGACAAGGCCCTTGCGGCACGAAAGACCTCCAAGGAGCGGGAATGAGCGAGATGGACGGGCGCGAGAGCGCCCCGCAGTATCCCGGAATGCCTTCGGCCGAACCGCCCGCTCCGGCCAAGGAAGCGTCTGCGCAGGCCGCAGGCGGAGCGCCGCAGCCGTCTGTCGTGCCGAGCGAGGCCGACATTCTTGAGGCCCTCCACGACGTCGTCGACCCCGAGCTCGGCATCGACGTCGTCAATCTTGGCCTCGTCTACCAGGTTCGCCTCAACGGCACGAAGGTCGTGCTTGACATGACCCTGACCTCGGCCGCATGCCCCCTGACCGATGTCATCGAGGACCAGACCGCCCAGGCTCTTGCCGGGCTTGTCGCCTCCTCGCGAATCAACTGGGTGTGGCTGCCTCCGTGGGGCCCCGAACGCATCACGCCCGAGGGACGCGAAATG
>CACYEE010000223.1 GCA_902773415.1 uncultured Actinomyces sp. | reverse complement strand
GAGTGCCGGAGCAGATCGTGCTTGCATGCCGACCGGGGTTCCCAGTTCACCTTGAGCAAGCCGAAATCCCGTATGGATGCGACCGGCGGACAGGTTTCGACGACCGGGTTTCGGCTGGCCGGACCGGGGCGTGACCAACGATGCGATGGCCGAGGCGTTCCGGGCCACCCTCAAGGCCCGGCACTCCTACCGGCACGCCCACGCCACGCGCGTGCAGGTGCACAAGCATGCGGACGAATTGACCGACATGTCCTGCACCCGCCAACGCATCCACACCACCCCCGACACCCTCAACCCCGTAGAACACGAACCGGCCCCGCCACCCACACACGAGAACCCGCTTAGCAACCTGTCAACAAACCAAGCAGGACCCCACTTCCCGCCCATCAACAACGCAAGAAACACGCCCCTATCCCAAGCCACCTCCCACGCCAACAACACCCATCCTCCAGAACCGCCCCGCCACCACCCTGTCCCCTCGCCACCCCGAGGAAACATCTTCGACCACAAACACACGACCACCACCATCACCAACCCACCCCAACCCGCCACACCAAACCCGCCAGAACCACCCACCAAGCACTGCACACCCTCACACAAACCACCCCCAACAACACACCAACCCAATTTCCCATGACAGAACCACCCTAAAAACACGTGACAGAATACAATGCCTCCCTCAGCACCCCTCGCCCGACACCCGTCGCCCCACCCGATACCCGCCACGCCCGATAACCGCCGCGCCGCTCGCCCACCCGCACAGACAACCCGGTACGAAACCGCCACGTCGCGCAACCGCCCCGGAAACGGCAAAGCCGCCGGCTCCTTGCGGAACCGACGGCTTTGCGCAATGCCAGCGCGAGTGCCCGGAGGGCCGAACTCACTTGAGGGTGACGGTAGCGCCAGCGCCCTCGAGCTGTTCCTTGGCCTTCTCGGCCGTCTCCTTGTTGACGCCCTCGAGCACCGCCTTCGGAGCCGAATCGACAACCTCCTTGGCCTCCTTGAGACCAAGAGACGTCAGAGCGCGAACCTCCTTGATGACCGCGACCTTCTTGTCGCCAACCGACTCGAGGACGACGTCGAACTCGTCCTTCTCCTCGGCAGCGGCAGCCTCGCCACCGGCGGCCGGGGCGGCAGCGGCGGCAACGGCGACGGGAGCGGACGCCTTGACGTCGAACTCCTCCTCGAACGCCTTGACGAAGTCGTTGAGCTCGACGAGGGTAAGCTCCTTGAAAGCCTCAAGCAGTTCCTCGACAGAAAGCTTTGCCATGATGTTTCCTTTCATTGCCTGCTAAGCAGCAGAGTTTCCTATGCTTTGCTGCCGGATCAGGCAGCTGCTTCTTCCTTTTCGCGCAGTGCGTCGATGGTGCGAACGGCCTTGGTGGCCGGCGCTGCGAGAACGTTCGCCGCCGAGTAGAGGGCAGCCTTGAGAACGCCTGCGGACTTCGCGAGAAGGACCTCGCGAGATTCGAGATCGGCGAGCTTGCCGACTTTCGCCGCATCGAGGGCAGAGCCCTCGAAGTAGCCGCCCTTGATGACGAGGGCTTCGTTCTCCTTGGCAAAGTCGCGCAGGACCTTGGCGGCCTCGGACACCTCGCCGGAGACGAACGCGATTGCCGTCGGGCCGTGAAGAAGGTCGTCGAGACCTTCGATTCCGGCCTGGTTCGCGGCAATGCGAGCAAGCGTATTCTTGGCGACCTTGTACTCCGCGTGAGTCCTGATCGAGCGACGCAGCTCCTGGAGCTGGCCGACGGTCAGGCCGCGGTACTCAGTAAGAAGCACGGCGCCGGCGTTCTCAAACTTCTCCTTGAGATCGGCGATTGCCGCAGTCCTATCGGTCCGTGCCATCGGGCCTCCTTCCGGTCGTGCCGCAGGCTTCGCGCAAAAAGCCCCGCGCAGGCAAACGCGGGGCTACCGAATCTTTCGATATCCGTCGATGGTTACCTGCGCTGGCCTCGCTTGCGAGATTGAGTCTGCTTGGCGAGCAGACGCCTGCGGTCTTGGGCATGGATGAGGCTATCACCGGCGATTCGGCCTCGTCATGCCTTTCGCGGCCTTCGTGATGCACTTCGCAGTGTCGGCACGGCACGGGCAAGCCTGTCCCCGAAATGGAGAAACCACCCGTTTGGGGACAGTCCCCAAACGGGTGGTTTCTCCCGATAGGGGACAGTCCCCATCGGGAGGCGAAGAGCGCGGACCAGGCGGCTAGGCATCTTCGTATTCGTCGAGTTCGCGCCGAATCCGGTGAAGGATCATGTCGAGGGCGACGAGGTTGTTCCCGCCATTGGGAACGATAAGGTCGGCGTTGCGCTTGGAAGGCTCGACGTGGAGCTCGTGCATCGGCTTGACCGTCTTGAGGTACTGCGATTCGACGGATTCGAGCGTGCGGCCGCGTTCAAGGACGTCGCGCTTGATGCGACGCAGGATGCGCACGTCGGCGTCGGTATCGACAAAGAGCTTGATGTCGATAAGGTCGAGAATCCGCGGCTCGGCGAAGATGAGGATGCCTTCGAGGATGACGACGGGGCTGGGTTCGATGCGCACGGTTTCGGCGGAACGGTTATGCACGGTGTAGTCGTAGACGGGGCATTCGATGGCCTCGCCCATGACGAGCCGCTGGAGCTGCTCGAGAAGAAGGTCGTTGTCAAAGGCGTCGGGCGCGTCGTAGTTGAGCTTGACGCGCTCCTCGAAAGGAAGATCGTCGTGTGCCTTGTAGTAGTTGTCATGGTAGACGACGCAGGTGCGTCCTTCGAGAGCCTTGACGATTTCCCGCGTCAGGGTCGTCTTTCCGCTGGCGGTTCCGCCTGCGACCCCGATGACCAATGCCGGCATGCCCGTCCTCCCTCGCTGTGCGATGCCGCAGCACCCTCGCCGCGCCTAGGGCAAGTCTAGCGCCCGCCGTCACGTATCACTGGTGTCAGACACCAGTGATACGCCCAACCCTGGAACTCGCCATTCGGGCCAGCACAACCACTCGCGTCCCGAGGTTTCTGCAACTTGTTCAGGTTGTTGGCGGTGCCGGGCTTACCGGATTGCGTGGATGATGCTGGCTGGGATGCGGGCGGCATGGCCTTGTTTGGGGCGCTCGCCGAAAGGCAGACGAGACAAGGCGCGGGCGTCGCGGACCAGGCCACAGGCCCCCGGGCGCGGCTGGCCAGCATCGTCGTCGATGGTTTGCCTTGCCCAATTCGCAGGTCCTTGCGCATGTCCTCAACCTTCAAACCCAGCACGCCCAGCCCGCAAAACACGCCCGGAACAGGACGCAACCAGACACAGCCAGAATCCCTCCAATACGAGCAGCGGAGCGCCTCCAACCATGAACGCCCCTCTTCTGCCCACAAACCCCGCCAAAACGAAGAGCCGCAAAAGCATGGCAACTACGCGAAAACCCTGTTCCGCCCAGCCCCCGCCACTGCCTTGACGTGCATCTCGCGTCATGCCCGCACATACAGGCACTTCAACTTTCAGCCGCATATGCCCGTCGCATTATTCCACACTTCTAGCTCCCGGCGTGCCGTCCCCCTCGACACCAGCGCCATGCACAACCTTGCCAAAACGCACACCCGCCAACGTTCAGTGGCACAAAATGACGTTTTGGCAAGGTTGCCGCATCCGGCCCGCCCGCTCCCGTTACACCCACCCAGGTACGTATCGCTGGTGCCTGACACCAGCGATACGCAGGCTAGCTACGGATCACTTCTCGTCGGAGACGCGAGTCTTCGAGGCATCCACCGGAATGCCCGGACCCATCGTCGTCGCCACGGTGCCCTTGAGCATATAGCGACCCTTCGAGGAAGAGGGCTTGAGGCGCAGAACTTCGTCCTGGGCGGCGAAGTAGTTCTCGACAAGCTGGTCAACGTCGAAAGAGGTCTTGCCGATAATGAATCCGAGGTTGCCGTCCTTGTCGACCCGGAACTCGATCCGACCGCCCTTGATGTCCGACACGGCCTTGGCCACATCCATCGTCACGGTGCCCGTCTTCGGGTTCGGCATGAGACCGCGAGGACCGAGGACGCGACCGAGACGGCCAACCTTGCCCATCATGTCCGGCGTGGCGACGGCGGAATCGAAGTCCGTCCAGCCGCCGGCAACCTTCGCGACGAGCTCGTCGGAGCCGACCTCGTCCGCACCGGCAGCAAGGGCCTCCTCCGCACGGGGACCCTGGGCGAAGACGATCACTCGCGCCGTCTTGCCCGTGCCATGCGGGAGGTTCACGGTGCCGCGCACCATCTGGTCGGCCTGGCGCGGATCGACGCCCAAGCGGAACATCACTTCGACCGTCGCGTCGAAGGAGGTAACGGAAGTCTCCTTCGCGAGAGCCATCGCCTCGCGGGGGGTGTACAGCACGCCGTCGGCAACCTTCTCGGCCGCGGCGCGGTACTTCTTGGAACGCTTTGCCATTTCTGCTTCTCCTTATTCGCAGTTGTGGTCAGCGGGCCAGCGCAGGCCCTTCCACGTGCCGGGCGCGCGGCCTCGGCACTTGCTGTCCGCTGTCGCCAGCGGCTCTCGACTCAAATCTCGTCGGTGGTGATGCCCATCGAACGCGCCGTGCCGGCGATGATGCGGGCGGCCATGTCGATGTCGTTGGCGTTCAGATCCGGTTCCTTCGTCTTCGCGATTTCGCGGAGCTGGTCGGCGGTCAGGTGGCCGACCTTGTCCGTATGCGGGGTCGACGAGCCCTTCTTGACGCCTGCGGCCTTCTTGATGAGTTCCGCAGCAGGCGGAGTCTTCGTGACGAAAGTGAAAGAGCGGTCCTCGTAGACCGTGATCTCCACCGGGATGATGCTTCCGCGCTGGGCTTCCGTCTCGGCGTTGTACGCCTTGCAGAACTCCATGATGTTGACGCTATGCTGGCCGAGCGCGGGGCCGATCGGCGGAGCCGGCGTTGCGCCGCCGGCGGGAATCTGCAGCTTGATGTAGCCTGCAACTTTCTTCTTGGGAGGCATGTAGGGTCCTTTTCTGTTTCTTCCTTACGGCCGCCGCAATGGCACAGTCGGCGGCCGTCTTGCACGCGGCCCCGGGAAGAGGGTCAGTCCTCTTCCTTCGTGACCTGCGTGAAGTCCAGTTCGACCGGAGTGTCCTTGCCGACAAGCGTCACGAGAACGGTCAGGCGCTGGTTGGCGACGTCGACCTCCGAAACGGTGGCGGGCATGCCGGCCCACGGCTGGGCCGTCAGCGTGACGGAATCGCCGGTCTTGTAGGGAGCAATGACTTCGGCGACGGGGCCCTTCGCGCCCTTCGTCTTGACGCCTTGCACCGTGACGCCCACATCGGTGCGAATCTCCGACAGCCGCATCCTGACAACCTCGTCGACGCTGAGCGGGACGGGGTTGCGACCGTTTCCCACGAAGCCCGCAACGCCCTCGGTCGACTGCACGACACGGCGAGCCTCGTCCTCAAGATGCATGCGAATCAGGACATATCCGGGCATGCGGACGCGCTCGACGAGCTTCATCTGGCCTTTGCGGCTTTCGATGATCCGTTCCATGGGAACGTCGACCTCGAAGATGAGATCCTGCATGCCCATGGTCTCGATGCGGGTCTCGATGCCTGTCTTGACCTTCTTTTCGTAGCCGGAGTACGTGTTGAGCACGTACCACTTGCCTTCCTGGCTCTCGACCTGCTCGCGCAGCTCCTCCTCGGTCGGCAGGTTTTCGATGGCTTCGCGCTGCTTGGCACTCAAGCCCTTGAGCGTTTCCTTGCCGATGCCCGACGCGGACGGCTTTTCGGCGGGCACGGCTTCCTCGACAGGCTCCGCTGCGGCCCCGGCTTCAGCTGCGCCGGTCGCCGTTTCGGCGTCGACGACCGACGCCTCCTCCGGCGCGGCGAAAGGATCGGCGTTGATGTTCTCGAATTCGGACACGGCAGTTCCTGCTTTCATGAAGGTCGGCGGCGCGGCGCGAAGCCGATCAGCCGAACACCCAGAAGACGATTCGTGAGAACGCGGCATCGAGGATGCCGACGAACAGCATGATGAGCGCGACAAAGACGATGACCGTCACGAAGATGTCCCACAGCTCCGCCTGGGTCGGACGCTGCACCTTCTTCAGTTCCGCGAAAATCTGGCGGAAGAAGAGTGCCAGACGGGCGAAGAAGCCCTGCTTCTCCTCGGCTTCCGCCCCTTTGCGGGCAGACTTGCCGGCGCTCTGCGTTTCGCTCACAACAATTCCTTATCGGCTCGAAAGAAAAGCGGCTCATGGTC
>CACYEE010000222.1 GCA_902773415.1 uncultured Actinomyces sp. | reverse complement strand
TCCGAAGATCGCCATCGAGTCGATGACGTTGCGGAAGCCGAGGATGAGGCCGCCGGTGACGATGGCGGGAATGAGCGGGGCGAAGATTTCCGCAATGGCGGTCATCAGGCGCTGGACGACGTTCTGGTTCTGCTTGGAGGCGGCCTTGAGTTCGGCTTTGGAGATGCCGGTGATTCCGGCGATCGAGGTGAACTCCTGGTAGAAGTCGGGCACTTCGTTGCCGATGATGACCTGGAACTGGCCGGCCTGGGTGAAGGTTCCCTTGACGGAGGGGATCGCTTCGATGGCGGCGATATCGGCATTTGCGGGGTCCTGGAGGACGTAGCGCATGCGGGTGATGCAGTGGGAAACTGCGACGATGTTGTCTTTTCCGCCGATGGCGGCGAGGAGCTGCGTTGCGTCCTCGGTGAATCGACCCATGTGTGTTCCTTAGGGGTTTGGATGCTACGGGCGGCACTGCCGATAGCTTGTGTAAACAACTTACGTCTTTGAGTATAGGTTGTTCATACAAGCTGCGTCAACGGCTTTTGGAAATTGCGTGCGGGGTTTCCGCTTTGCGCTTCTTCGGGATTGCGCGCCCTTCGTGCGTCCGGGAATCGTGCCTGCCAGCGACGCCGGTGGTTGGTAGCGCGTAACGGAACGTTTTTGCGTGGAAACGGTCCGTTTTGCGCTGGTGTCCCGTTGTGCGGCGGCGGTGGTTGCGCATGCGGGTGCGAAGAGGCCGGAGGGCGGGCGGCGCGCCGGGCGGAGAATCAGGAAGGGCGACGCTGGGCCGACTCGTAGAAAACGAAATGGTCCGGGCGGTGGCGCGACGTCGTGTATTCGAACATGACTCCGTCCTTGTTGAAGGTCTTGTTCGACACCACCATCATGCAGTTGTAACCGCGAAGGTCCATCTCGCGGGCGTCGTCCTCCGTCGCCCTTTCCACCGTGTAGCGCCGCCGCGTGGTCACGACAGTCTCCCCGAGCGTCTTTTCAAGGTATTCGTAAATGGAACCCTCGGCAATCTCCGCGGTCAGCCCGCGAAGCACGTCGCGGCGAAAAAAGTTGTAGTCGAGAATCAGCGGCTCGCCGTCGAGAAAGCGTACGCGCGTGAGGGCGAAAACCTCGGTGCCTTCGGGGAAATCCGTCGCCTTCGCAAGCGCCGCGTCAATCGTCGCCTCGCGGAAGTCGCGCACCTGCGTCGTCAGCGCGACCTGGTTGCGTTCGGCCGCCTCCTTCATCGACTCGATCCCGCCAATCGAAAAGTGCGCCTGCTCGCGCGGATGGTAGATCACGAGAACGCCCTTGCCGCGAATCGGCTGCACATAGCCCTCTTCGGCAAGGGCTCCGACGGCACGCCGGACGGTATTGCGCGAGCAGCCGAAGATGCCAACGAGCGTATGTTCGGACGGGAGCTTCGAGCCGTAGGGATACTTCTCCGATTCGATGTCGTGGCGAAGCCTGAGGTAGATGGCATCGTACTTCTTCGGGGGCATCGGGGTGCGGCGCTCCTGTCTCCGTTCCCATATTCTGGACAGCTACAGCTTACCGGGCGGCGCGGCAAAGCGCAGCCCATCCCCGGCCTGAACGATACGGGAACGGGGCGGTTTCCGTCCGTTTCAACGAAATCTGCCCCGTCCCCGATTTGTGCGTGCGCTAGCCGCCCCACACCTCGACGCACCAGCCGGACTGCCCGCATTCGGTGCAGGTCAGCTTCCGCGTCGTCGGCGTATGGTTCGCAAACAGCGCCTCGCGCATGCCAGGCCTGAAAGTCTCGTGACACTGCGGGCACATGTACGCCACCTTCGACAGATAGTCTCGCGACACATAAACGCTCCACGGCACCGCCACCGCCATGTAAGCGGCAGCCGGCCACTTCACCCCCTTCGCCACCCACGCCCACAACGCGCCCCACTGTAGGGCGGCCACGGGAATCGCGGACAGCGCCAGGTTCCTGCGAAGCCTCGTCAGGTTCGGATTCGTTTCCATGATGCTCGCGACGTCGCCAATCGTCTCCACCGTCACCGCGTCGAGCCCTTCGAGGCCGCGCCGCAGCCGCGTGAGCTTCGCCAGCCTCTCGCGCCGCTCCTCCACCTCGGCGCGCAGGCGTTCCTCCTGCTGGCCGATCAGCAGGTCCATCATGTTCCCGCCTTCGGGAGCCGCAAGAATCTCGCCGATCGCGTCAAGCGGAAGGTCGAGTTCGCGCAGGAAGCAGACGCTTCGCAGCCGCGCAACGTCCTCCTCCGAATAGAGGCGACGCCCGCCGCCCGTCGTTCCGCTGGGGCGCACAAGCCCGCGCTTGTCGTAATACTGGACGGTGCGCACGCTCACCCCGCATTCGCGCGCGGCCTCGCCGGTCGTGTAATGGCGGGCCTCGGTGCCGGTGGCATGTTCCATCGCTCCTCCTTTCCCTCTCATGGTGCGACGTGACGCCGCGTCACAAGCAAGCGTTTTCGCGAAAAGGCCACGGCGAATCCGGCGTCGCGACAATCCGCGTGGCGCACGGCGACGAAAATCCGGGCGTTGCGGCGCGCGGCTTCGGAGCCTTCGCGAGCAGGCAACCGCCTTCATTGGAATCTCCCCGCCTGCTCCGGGCGGAACCGCGGGCAGGCCTGGATGCGCAGGACCGGATGTGTCGTTTCGATGGCGACGGCATGCGCCGTGTTCCTTGCCTGGCAGCCCCGCCTTCGAGTGCGTGAACGAGAGCGACGCATCCCGAGGCTGCCGCGTGCCTCGCCGGCACGGGCCGGTGTGCCCGCTCTCGCCTGCCCGGCGCTTTGGCGAAGCGCTCCGGCGGACAGGCGGCCATTGCGTCGCTCCTCTTCCGATCAGGCACCCTTCCTCGATC
>CACYEE010000221.1 GCA_902773415.1 uncultured Actinomyces sp. | reverse complement strand
CGCCCTTCTCCAGGAGGCTGTATCATCAGGGCGCACCCGCCGTTGGGCGTCGCAAAAGGGACAGGGCAGTGCCGGATTGGGGACAGTCCCCTTTCCGACACGCGGAAGGGACGCGCGAGCCTGCTCGCGCGAGACCGAAACGAGGAAGCTGCGAGAAGCAGCGAAACGACAGGACACCGTCCCCGATGCGGCACCGAACTCTGCGACCTGCGAAAACGGCTGGGTCGGGAATCGGCGCAACATGCCGATTCCCGCCCAGGCCAGCTTCGGGCGCCTTTCCGGGACAGCCCCCATGCCGCAGGAGTCCGCCCCCTGCGACATGGGGGAGGCCGCGCGGCTCGTGCACGCAGGGAAGTGCATCGTCGTCGCCGGCGAAGGCGCCGCCGAAACCCCCGCCGAAGCAGCCGCCATATTCGAGGCCGCCGCAGCCCTCGACCTGCCGATACTCGCCGACCCGCTCTCCGGGCTTCGACGCCCCGAGGGTGCCACCGTCATCGCCAGCTACGACTCCGTCTGCACCCGCGACACCCAGCCCCCCATCGGTGCCGTCATCCGCCTGGGCCGCTGGCCCGTCTCGAAACGCCTCGCGCTCGCGGTGACCGCCGCGCGCCCGGCGCACATCAGCGTCGACCGGCACGAACCCCTCGACTTCACCGGCACCTCGACGCTCGACGTACGCGCCAACCCCGCCAGCTTCCTCGCCGCGCTCGCCGGGCAGCTGGCGGGCCGGCATGACAGGCCCGAACCGAACCCGGAACAGGCCTCATTCCTGCGGCAATGGCTCGCCGCCGACATCGCCGCCGAAACCCGGATCGCCGCCGTGCGCACCGAAGCCGATCCGCGCTTTGAAGGCTCCTACGTGCGTGCCCTGCTCGACGCCGCCCCTGCCGGCTCGCTCCTCGTCGCCGCAAACTCGATGGCAATCCGCGCCCTCGACACCTTCATGTTCCGCCAGGACCTCCGCGTGCTCGCCAACCGGGGCCTCAACGGAATCGACGGCACCACCTCTACCGCCCTCGGCGCGGCCCTTGCCCATGCGCGAGCAGCGCTTGCCCACGCCCGCGCGGCTGAAAGCCCCGGTGGCGCGGCGAAGGACGAGGCAGGGCAGAACCCCGCGGATGCTGGAACGGACGGAACGTGTTGCGAGGCGGCGTCGCCCGAAAAACCGGCAAGCGCCGGGAATGCCGCAAGCCCGGCAGGCCGGGCGCACCCCGCCGCCACCTACCTCGCCGGCGACCTCACGCTCCTGCACGACCTCACGGCCCTCGCCCTCGCGCCCGAACTCGCCCGGCACGGGCACGGCGCGCCGATCGCCATCGTCTGCCTCAACAACTCCGGCGGCGCCATCTTCGACATGCTGCCCCAACGCGCCCCGGACCCCTACTTCAAACGCCTCTTCCTCACCCCGCAACGGCTCGACCTGCGCGCCGCAGCCGCCGCCTTCGCCCTGCCCTACGCGGCGCCCCGCAATCCCGCCGCATTCGCGTCCGCCTACCGGCAAGCCCTCGACACTCCCGGAATCACGCTGATCGACGTCGCCCTGCCGCTTGCCGGCATGCCCGAACGCTACGCGAGGTACTGGTGAAGACGCACCCCGGAAGGCCGATTGCGAGCGTGCGCCGCTGGGGCGAACCGGGCCGGCCGACGCGCGCCGTGCTCCTCCACGGGTTCATGGCAGGCGCGAATGCATGGAGGCCGCTCGCGGAAGAACTCGCCGGGCACGGGTGGCGCGTGTGGGCGCCCCGCGTCGCCCCCGCAACGGAGGCCGACGCCGGCTTCGATTCGCTGTGCGCCGCGCTCGACGCCGCAATCCGCGAATGCGCAGCCGAGGGCGGCGAAGCGGCGCCCATGCTGTACGGCTACTCGATGGGAGGGCGTCTCGCCCTCGAATACCTCCAGCGCTACCCGGATGCGCCGGTCGGCCTGCTCGCCCTCGAATCGGCGGGTTTCGGGCCGCGCGACGCCGCCGAACGCGAGGCCTTCCGCGAGCGTTCGCGCAGGTGGGCGGCGCGTTTTCGCACCACTGCGCCCGCCGAGTACGTGGCCTGGTGGGAAAGCCTCGGGATTTTCGCGACGCAGGCCGAACTTCCCGCCCCGGTACGGGCGTGCCAGCGCCGCGAGCGCATGGCCGTGCCGCCGGAGACGCTTGCCGCGCTGACGCTCGCGGCCGGGCAGGGCGAGATGCATTCGGAGGCGGAAAACCGGGGAATGCTGGCGCGGCGGGGAATCGCGTTGTGGTATCTCGCGGGGGAGCGCGACGTGAAATACGTGGAGGTGGCGCGGCTTCTTGCGCGCGATATGGGGGCGACGGCGGCAGCGACAACGGGCGCGGAGGTGCCTACCGAGACTTCCGGGGTGTTCGAGGCGGCCGGGGAGCGCCAGGGTGCCGTGTCCGGCGCGCGCTCCGGGCTTGTCGGAGGAATCGGGCTTCGCGGGCGCGTCGACATCGTTCGCGGGGCGGGGCACAATGTTCATCTTGAGCGCCCGGGTGTCCTGACGCAGGCTCTTGTCGCGATTGCGGAGCGGGCCGGGGTGGCGGGCGCGGGCGGCTTGCGCGGATTGGGATGTTCGGGGCGGGGCGCTTCGCCTGGCGCATTGCCTGCCGGGCGGGGGCGCGGGTGAAGATTCTTTCCGGGCGTTGGCGGCGGGTCGCGCTGCCCCTGCGGGCGCCGGTTCGCACGGCGAGGACGACGCTGACTTCGCGCGACGTGCTCTTCGTGGAGCTTGCGGGAGCCGATGGGGTCGATGGGGTCGCGGAGGGGGAGGCTGGGACCTGCGCGTCCTGCGCGGGCGAGCCAGGCGAGGCTTGCGGGCCGGGCGGTGCGGGCAGTCCGCCGGGTGGGCGCGAACCGGGCGGCGCGCGCGAGGCTGGCGGTGGGCGCTGTCCATGCGCGGACGAGCCGGGCGGGGCAACAGGCAGGTCGGAGCCTGTCGGCCGCAGCCGTCCGCTGCGCGGCTACGGCGAGGGCGTCGCCTTCGAGACCGGCTGGTACCTGCCCGAAACCCTCGGCGAGGACGCGGCAATCCTCCCGTCGCTCCTTGACGCGCTTGTCGGCCGCGAGATCGCCGAGCCGAGGCAGGCCGACGCTCTCCTCCGCGCGGTTCCGGGAGCCGAGAATCTTCCGATGGCGCGCGCGGCGGTGGAGCCGGCCGTCTGGGACCTGTTCGCGCAGGCCGCGGGCCTGCCGCTCGCCGAATATCTTGCCACGTTGCCGCGCGGTGGCGATTCGACGCCGGGAGCAGCCGGAGTCCCCGGGAAAACGCAGCACGGGAGCCGGGGCCCTTGCCTGCGACAACGCGGCGGCGGAGACGGCCCCCTCTCCCGCATCGGGCGGAAAACGACACGCTGGCCGGCCGTGCCGAAGTCGGCTGCGGGCGGCGTCGTCGTCCCGCTTGGAACGCAGGCCGACACGCTGGCCGCCGTCGCTGCCGCGACAAACGCAGGCTACGAGCGCGTCAAGCTCAAGATCTCCGAGCCGCGAGACCTGTGCGCGCTTCGTGCGATTCGCGCGTCGCACCCGAAACTGGAGGTGATCGCCGACGCAAACGGCGCTTTCGCGGAACGGGACTTTGCGCGGATTCTCGACGAGCTGGATTCGATCGGGCTCGCCTGCATCGAGGAGCCGATTGCGCGCGAGCCGGGGGAGCCGCGTGAGGCCTTCTACGGGCGGCTCGCAGCGGCGCAGCTTCGGATGGCCACCCCGATCTGCCTTGACGAATCGTGGACGAACGCGGCGGACCTTGCTCTTGCCCTCGCGCACGCCGAACTGCGCTGTTTTGCCGTGAAGATGGCGAAGCTCGGCGGAATCGGGCCGACGCTGGACTTCCTCGACCTTGCGGCCGAGCGGGGGATTGCCGTGTGGATGGGCGGCATGTTCGATTCGGGAATCTCGAAGGCTGCCCACGCCGCGCTGGCGTGCCACCCGGCGAATGCCTTTGCCGGCGATATTTCGGACACTGCCCGCTATTTCGCCGAGGACCCCTGCCTCCCGCCCTTCGTGCTTGAGGCCGGCCGGCTTCCGCTCGTCCGGCCGGGCCTCGGCTGGACGGTCCGCCCGGAGGTTTTCGGCGTGTCCTGAACCCCGCCGGGCTGCCGGGCGGGCACATGGATGCGGCGCGGCCCGCCCGCGGCAAAGGGCCGCCTCGCAAGGATGCCCGAATTCGGACGGGCCCGGATTCGGCGCGGCGTTCCGGTTGTCATCCCGGCCGTTTGCGCCGGTGAGAGGGTCAAGGGGGACATGCTGGCACCGGATTGGGGACAGTCCCCTTTTGCGGCATTCGGCGGCGGGTACGCCCCGATGAGACACTCCGCAGCGAACGGCCCGCCGGGCTTCAGCGGCTCTCGTCGTAGGCGGGAAGCTCGGTGCCCGCGCACTTGCCTTCAAGCAGGTCCTGAAGCGCGGCATCCTCCTTGTCGGTGACCCACAGGCCGTAGCGGGCCTTCACGCCGATCTGGCGCGCAATGTATTCGCACACGAAATCGTCGTCGGCGGGCAGCCATTCGGAGGCGTCGGCGTTGGACTTGTCGTAGTTCGCGTCGCCATCGGAGGCGACGAGATTGTACGGGTCGTTGGCGAGCGCGATCCGGTCGGTTTCGGCCAGGTCCTGCGCGCCGGTGCGCCATGCGTTCGACAGGGCGACGATATGGTCGATCTGCACGGCTTTCGAGTCGTTGGCATCGAAGTGGATGTCGGCGTCGGAATAGGCGTCGTGGAAGTCGCCGGAGCGCACCTTGCACGTGTCGTCCTTCGACTTGAACTTCACGTTGTCGAGGTCGCGGCCGAGGATGTCGTTGCGGGTGGAGCAGCCGTTGCCGTCGACGTCGACCCAGCGTTCGCCGAACAGTTCGCGCGAATAGTCGTTGTAGGGGTCCTTTTCGACGATGCTGATGCGTTCGAGCACGTCGAGGGCGTCACGGGAGGGGAGGGCGGCGAGGAAGGCGTCCCATTCGGCACGGAAGTTGATGAGTTCGCCGTCCCATTCGTAGGCGGTGCCGTCGCTGCCCCAGCGTCCGCCGCGCCGGTCGGCGAGCTGGTCGGAGCCTTCTCCGGCGAAGGCCCGCCCGTCGGGGGAGCCGAGGATCCAGTTCGCGGAAGGCGCGGCGCTGGCGTTGCTTTGCTCCACGAAACCGAAGCTCGTATTGGACGACACGGTGCAGCCGGTCAGCGCGAGTCCGGCGGCGAGGGCGAGTGCGGGGAGTGTTCGCTTCATGCCTGCAATCCTCTCATAGCGGCGCGGGGTCCAGGTGGACGAATCGGGGACGGGGGAGCTTTCCTTCATGCGGACGAAAGCTCCCCCGTCCCGAAACGGGACGCTAGCCGACGCGGATGAGGGCGCCGTCTTCGATGTCGAATTCGATGTCCCACCAGTCGGTGTCGTGGGGCATGTCGAGGGCGACGACGTAGGCGCGAACCCGGCCCGTGCGAAGCGCCTCGCGTTCGGCCTGCCACCCAGCCGGGTCGGCGGGCACGGCGAAGAGGTCGAGGAGGTCGCCCATGATCGAGTGTTCCACGGTCGCCTGGTAGACGAGCACGCCCGTGGACTGTTCGAGCCAGGCGATGTGTTCGGAGTACTCGTTGCGAAGCGGCTGGATGTCGGCCTCGCGCAGGTTCACCCGTTCGGAGTAGAAGCGGCCGGCGGCCTGGGAATGCGCGTCGTCGAGGGCGACGCCGTTCGCGCCCTGGGCGGCAGGCAGGCCGGCCCACGCGCCTGCGAGGCGGGTATCGGCACCGAGTTCGGAGAGAATCGCGAGGCGGGCGCGCGCTTCGGTTTCCAGTTCACGCTGTGTTGCCATGTCGCCATCCTGCCACGAAACCGGAAGCGTTGCGGGCGGCAGGCAGGGCGTGGGCGCGGCGCGCACGTGTCCGGCACTTGGGTTGGCGTATCAAAGGGGTCTGACCCCATTGATACGCCCGTGTCCCCAATCCCGCAACACCCTTGCGCGAGAACTGTTGCGTTGACGCTCAGGCCTGCGCGGCGGCGTCGCCGCCGGGGTTGATCCTGCCGCCGAGCTTGCGGGCGGCGTCGCCCAGCTCGCCGAGGCCGGCCTTGTCGGCCATGTCGGCGGCCTTGCCGGCCAGCTCGTCGATGCCGGCCTTGTCTGCAAGCTCCACGACCTTTTCAAGAATGTCGGGCGTGCCGTCGCCGTCAGCGTCCACGGCGCTCTTCACCTTGCCGAGAACCTCCTGAAGGTCGGCCTTGTTGCCGATCTCCTTCGCCTTCGCGGCAAGTTCGTCGAGTCCGGCCTTGTCGGCAAGCTCGATGGCCTTCTTCTTCAGCTCTTCGAGATTGAAATCCATCGTGAATCCTTCCTGCTTGATGCGCCCATGCGGGCATGTTCGCGGCGCACCCCACGATGCGCCGATACACCGAATATTACTCACAGCGCACACGGCCTTCCACCGTGCGCTTGGGGAGAGGTCTTAGACTTTGGCCTATGGCACCCCTGAGCGAGAACGAGGCCGTGCGCGCCCGCGGCACCGCTTCGCCCGCCGAATCCCAGACCACGGGCGCGGCGGGTGCGCCCGAGCATTCCCCCGGCGCAGCGGCCCGCAACGCGGGGGGTTCGCGCGAGGCGAACGAGGCGCACCCGGCGGGCTTGCCGCCGCGGCCCTTTCTGGCCGCCGGCACCCCGGAGGCTTCGGGTGCGACGCCGCAGCCTGGACCCGGACAGGCCCGCCAGTCCGCGAATCCTGCGGCCCTGGCAGGACAGGCACGGGCCGGTGCCCCGGCCAAGGCGACGCGGCACGCCCCCGGAGTCGAGGCGAAATCGGCGCGGCCCGCGCCCGCCGAAACCGTCCTCATCGACACCCGGCCAAGCTGGATGCGCCGCCCGCGCGACCTCGTCTCGGCCACCTTCGCCCTCCTGGGAATCGCCCTCGTCATGCTCGCCGCAATCTACGCGCAGAACACGACCGTCGCCGTCACTTCCGACGCCGCCAGCGCCACCTCCGGCCTGCTCGGAACCGTCCTTTTCGTTCCCTTCACCGTCATCGAAGGCCTCATCTCCTTCTTCCTGCCACTCATCATCGTCGGCGACCTCATCTGGAGGCGACGCTGGCGGGCCCTCGTCACCGCAGGAGCCGCCGTCGCCGTTTCCATCCTCGCCTCCTCGGTTCTCCTGTGGGTCTTCACGAAATACTTCCCCGCCTCCCCGATCACCGGCGAACTCGCCGAATCCCTTGAAGGGGCCT
>CACYEE010000220.1 GCA_902773415.1 uncultured Actinomyces sp. | reverse complement strand
GGCTTCAATCGCATCGGAGGTGTCCTTTGCGGCGTTTCGGCCTTCGGTCGTGGCGTGTGCCGTTGCCAGGTCCGGCCGGGCGCTGCTTGAAGCGGTGCCTTGGGAGTTCCTGTCTGAAGCCTTGCCGGTCGGCTGTGCGGCGCCATTGCCGCGCAGCTCGTCAAAGACGGGGGCTGTTATGTCCGTGCGAAGGACAAACCAA
This sequence comes from uncultured Actinomyces sp., assembly GCA_902773415.1. Taxonomy (GTDB): domain Bacteria; phylum Actinomycetota; class Actinomycetes; order Actinomycetales; family Actinomycetaceae; genus RUG11864. Next base: position 1,809 of record CACYEE010000220.1, on the reverse strand, counting down.
GCTGGGGTGTCGCCGAGGAGGGCGGCGGCGTGTTCGGCTTCGAGGAGACTGGGGGGGCGTTTTGCAGCGTGCCGGCCTCCAGACACGGCGTGTTCTGCTGCGTGATTCGGCTGGGCGGCGTCTGTAGCCATGCTGCCGGAAGCCTCGGCGGTATTGGAATCAGGCAGAGAATCCGCCAGAACATCTGCCGGGGTATCTCCGGCTGTCTCGTTCCCCTCCCCGGTGGCACGTGCCGCGTAGTCGTGTTCGATGACGGCATACGTGCCGAGGGGCTCGCGGTTCTTGGGTTCGGGCGGGAGGATTCCGGGCATGCGCAAATCGGGGTTGTCCGGTTCGACGTCGAGGTCGCTGACGAGCGCGGCGAGGCGGGCCCTGGCTTCCTCGGGACTCTCCGGTTCGGGCAGGCGTGCTGCCGTAGACTCTGCTGCGGGTTCCTCGGGCATCTCGGCTTCTTCCTCGGCGGGGGCCGCCTCGTCGGTCTCGCCTGCCGCGGGGTTGGCGAGACGGGCTTCGGCTTCCTCCGGTCTTTCGGGTTCGGGCAGGCGTTCTGCCGTGGTTTCTGTCGTGGTTTCGGTTTCCATGCCTTGGGCCGTTTCAGTGTCCCCCAAGGCGGAGGCGGCGGCTTCCGTATCGGGGATGCGACGCGCGGCGTCGTCCCCAACGGCATCATTGGCAGGGAGAACTCCCTCGGAAAGATCGGAGCATGAATCCGACCCTTCCGAGGGCGAATCTCCTTGCGGGCCTTCGGTCACGGCGGATGCCGCGACGAGGCCTGTCGCGGCATCCTGGCGGGTGTCATCTGTAGCGGTATGCGGCGAAGCTCCGTCCAAAGCCTCCTCCGCCGCTTCTGCGAGTCCGTCGCCGGAAGTCCCTCCCGACGCGGAAACCGCAGCTTCCGCGTCGGGAGAAAGACAGGCAGAACCGTCGTCGCCAAAGACAGTCCCTACAGGCACAACCGGAGCATGCTCCGTGGAGACCTGGGGAGAATCGTCGTGCTGGTCCGTGTCAACCGCGTGTGTTTCAGTCGAGCCCGATCTCTCGGACTCATCGTCGTCAGACGAACCTTCCGTCGTGTCGGTCGAAGCCTCGGATGCCGCAGGCTCGGGAACCACGCCCTCGGCAGGAGAGAAGTAGACCACGCCAAAGGGCGGCAGCTGCATCGGAGCCGAATACGGACGGCCATTCCATCCAACCGGTTCGGCGTGAACCGCGCCAAGATTGCCGACGCCGGAACCGCCGTATTCGATGGCATCCGTGTTGACGATCTCGTTCCACTGGCCCTCGAAAGGCAGTCCCACGCGGTAGTCGTGGAAGGGAATTCCGGAGAAGTTGCAGACCACCGCAACAACATCGGAACGGTCGGCGTTCCAACGCAGATACGAAATGACGTTGTGATCCGAATCGTTGAGGTCGATCCACTCGAATCCTTCACCGGAGAAGTCCTTCTCCCACAGGGCCGGATGCGCCCGGTACACCTCGTTGAGGGACTTCACGAGGGACAGCACGCCGTCATGCGACGGATCGTCCGTGAGCCACCAGTCGAGGCCGCGCGACTCGTTCCATTCGTCGATCTGCGCAAACTCCTGGCCCATGAACAGCAGTTTCTTGCCCGGATGCGACCACTGGTAGGCGAGCAGCTGGCGAACGCCGGCAAGCTTCTGCCAATCGTCGCCCGGCATCTTCTGGTAGAGCGAACCCTTGCCGTGCACCACTTCGTCATGCGAGAGCGGCAGGAGATACTGCTCGGAGAAAGCGTAGACGAGAGAGAAGGTAATCTCGCCGTGATGCCACTTCCGGTTGATCGGCTTC
>CACYEE010000219.1 GCA_902773415.1 uncultured Actinomyces sp. | reverse complement strand
GTCGCCACGCATATTCTTGCCTACGAAGGCACCGAAGAAAACCCGGCGTCCTGGTACTGGTTCGAGGGCAACTTCGAGGCCTACGAGAAGAACAAGATCGAACGTCTCGGCCCCGAGGCGGCACGCCCGCACGCCGTCACGTACCGCAAGCTGACCCGAGACTGAAAGACGCACGCGCATGGAACTCCTTGAGCTCGCCCTCGCCGCCGACAAGACCTATCCGGGGCTCTTCCACCTCGGGCAGGTCCTCTACGTGACCGTGGGCGTCATTGTTGCCGTCTCCGCCCTCGTCGCCATCGTCATGAACATCAGGAACGACGGAATCCATCCGCTGGAAAAGGCCGAGCTTGAGGAAATCGAAAGGGAACGCGCGGCCCGCGGGGCCGCAATGACGCAGGAGGCAACGAACAATGGCTGACCAGCTTCCGAACCGCGAGCTTCTGCTCGAGCTTGCCGAAGCCTACAACGTCGCAACGGAATTCTGGACCTTCACCGGCGAACTCAAGCAGATTTCCTCCCTCACGCTCGTGAAGATTCTCGGAGCGATGAACGTCGACGCGACAACGGACGACACGTGCCGGCAGGCTCTCGGACTCGCGCGGACGCGCCCGTGGCGCCTGACGCTGCCCGAGTGCACGGTCGTGCGCGAACAGGCGTCGGCGAACGTTCCCGTTCATGTGCCCGACGGAGCCTCGATCGACTTTGAAGTCGTTTTCGAGGACGGCTCTTCGCGGGCGATTGCGCAGGCCGACGTCTACGTTCCGCCCCGGGACATCGAGGGCACGAGAATCGGAGAGGCCGTCTTCGAGCTTCCGCGCGACCTTCCCCTCGGCTACCACCGGATTCGCGTCGTCGTCACTCCTGTGGGCGAGGCGGCCGGGAAGGTCAGCGAAGCGCCGCTCATCGTCGTTCCCGTGCGCCTGCCTCTGCCCTCGGAGCAGGGCCGAAGCGGCTGGGGCGTCATGGCGCAGCTCTACTCGGTACGCTCGCGCTCGTCCTGGGGCGTCGGCGATACGGCGGACCTCAAGGAGCTGTGTTCCCTCTTTGCGGGCGAAGGCGCCCAGTTCGTGCTCGTCAACCCGCTTCACGCGGCCGAGCCGACCACTCCGATGACCCCCTCGCCGTATCTTCCCGTCTCCCGCCGCTTCTTCAATCCCCTCTACATCCGCCCCGAAGACATCCGCGAGTTCGCGTACCTGCCAGCCTCGCAGCAGTCGCTCATCGAATGGGCGGCAGAGAAGCCGAAGGCGGCATCCTTGGAGAACAGGACGATCGACCGGGACATGTCGTGGGATGCCAAGCGCGGCGCTCTCGAAGTCATCTACAAGGCCGGCCGCTCCCAGGCCCGGGAACGTGCCTTTGCGCGTTTCCGCCGCGAGCATGGAAAGGGGCTGGAGGACTTCGCCCTGTGGTGCGCGTTGCGGGAAAAGTATCCCGAGGGTTTCCCCGAAGGCGTCACGAGTCCCGAGTCGACCTACGCGCAGATCGAGCGGTCCGAGCTGTCCGATCGCATCGACTTCTACTGCTGGCTCCAATGGATTGTCGACGAACAGCTTGCTTCGGCCCAGCGCGAGGCGAGGGAAGCGGGAATGAAGATCGGAATCTTCCACGATCTCGCCGTCGGCGTCCATTCGGAGGGTTCCGACGTGTGGTGCAATCCCGAACTGTATGCGACGGGCATCGGCGTGGGAGCGCCGCCGGACATGTACACGCAGCTCGGACAGAACTGGTCGCAGCCGCCGTGGAGACCCGATGCCCTGCGTCGCCAGGGCTACATGCCCCTTGCGGAGCTTGTGCGTACCGTCCTCAGGCACGCCGGCGGGATTCGGGTCGACCACATTCTCGGGCTCTTCCGCCAGTGGTGGGTTCCTGAAGGCCTGAAGCCGGTGGACGGAACCTACGTCTATTTCGACCATGAGGCAATGGTCGGCGTGCTCATGCTCGAGGCCTACCGCGCCGGCGCGGTGGTTGTCGGAGAGGATCTGGGAACGGTCCAGCCGTGGGTTGTCGACTATCTTCGCGATCGGGGAATCCTGGGGACCTCCGTGATCTGGTACGAGCGGACGGGCGACGGTTCCTACCGGCTGCCTCAGGATTTTGCGCGGCGCGTCATGGTGACTGTCGTGACCCACGACATGCCGCCAGCGGCAGGCTATCTCGCTCTTGAACATGTCGATTTGCGCGATCGCCTCGGGCTTCTGACCGAGCCGATCGAGACGGTGCGCGCCCAGGCGGAGGACGAACGCGACCGCATGCTCGAGCGGCTTGTGGAACGAAAGCTCATGGAACCGGACTCGACCGAGCGCGTCAAGGTCGAGGCCCTGTACCGGTACATGGCGCAGGCTCCTTGCGAGCTGGAGTCGATCGCGCTCGTCGATGCCGTGGGGGAGAGGCGAAGCCAGAACCAGCCCGGAACGAACAACGAGTACCCGAACTGGCGGGTTCCGCTGGCCGACGGCACCGAACAGGTGATTCTGGTCGAGGATCTCGCCTCGAATCCGCGTCTCATCTCCCTCGTTTCCGCCTTCACGAACGAAAGGGAACGCATGGAGGAGTACGTCGAGAACCGCTGAGTTTTCTCTCGGTATCGAAGTATTTCCGAAAAACCGCGGACGGAAGGCTTGTCCGGGAGTAATGTTGATGCGGAATGAGGCATAAGCCACATGGGTTGACGTTTCCGGAAGGCGGACATATGGGAATTGGCGCTGAAGACGTTCTTGCCGGCGTTGGAGGAGCGAAGAATGTCCTCGACATCGAAGAGTGCATCACGCGCCTGCGCATCGAAGTGCGCGAGCTTTCGCTTGTCGACGAGGCGAGCCTTCGGGCCGCAGGAGCTTTCGGGGTCGTCATTCAGGCCGATGTCGTCCAGGTGGTCATCGGGCCCGACGCCGACGAGGTGAATCGCCGGATCGAGGCGCTTCGCGCAGCGGCCGGCGAAGCCTAGGAGGGGCGAAGTCATGGAGCTTGTGGCCCCGTTGGCGGGCACGGTCCTGCCGCTGACCGAGGTTCCCGACCCTGTCTTTTCGGCCCTGATGATGGGTGGCGGCGGTGCCATCCTTCCCGGGCGGGGCACGTGGCCGGTCCATTCGCCCGTGACCGGAATCGTCGCGAAGGCGAAGGACCACGGCATCGTCATCCGCAGCAGGGGACAGGGAGTTCTCCTCCATCTTGGAATCGACACGAATTCGCTTCATGGGCTCGGCTTCCGACTGGAAGTGAAGGCTGGCCAGACCGTCGAGGCAGGAGAGAGGATCTGCTTTTGGGATACGGCGATGGCGCAGGATGCGGGGCGGTCGACGTGTACGGTCGTGGTGGTTGTCGCCTCGGAGCCTTCCCGTGTCGAGATGCTGGCGAGCGGCCGCGTGGAACCGGGAGATCCTTTCCTCCGCTTCCTGTTGTGAGATGTCGCATTCCATGCGGGGCCCTGCGGGGCATCGGCGGCCCTTTTGCGCGGCGCGCGGGGGAGAACTCCGCGGTTTTTCGGTCTGCTATGGTGCCGCGTTTCCGGTCCGCCGGGAGTAGTATCGTCTTGGGCTGCCAGAGAGGTGGCGGAAAGCGAATCGTCCTCCTTGCAGCCTTGTCCGATTCGTTTGACGTTCAAGGAGAACACCAATGGCAACGCAGGATATTGTGCAGCAGATCGTCAAGGCTGCGATCTCGAACCCGAACATGCTGTCCGCCCTCATGGAACATCCCTACTCGACCATCTCCGAGCTGACCGGCATCGAGACGGTCACGAAGGAGCAGGCATCCCAGGCCGTCACCGCGACATCGGCCCTCGCTTCCGGCCAGTCCGTCGATTTCGCCTCGCTCGCCGCGACGGCGGCGAAGCTGCTGTCCTCGAACGGCAATTCGGTTCACGCTCTCGCGTCGGCGCTGTTCGGCGGGGGCATGACGAAGAAGGAGGATGAGGCGGCGCCCTCGCTTTCGAGCGCGCTGACGGGCCAGATTCTCCAGAATCTCAAGGGCATCGCCTTCGGCGAAGGCACGGCAAAGACCAGCGGTCCGAAGCTCGATCTGACGGACGGCATCGGCGTCGACGATGTGGTGGCCATCGCCGGCAAGTTCCTCTCGAAGTAGCCGCCGCAGCCACATGTTCGCCAGGTCCCGCCGAGTCCGGTAACGGGCACGGCGGGACCGCGTGTATCGTGCCGCGGGCGGGAGCAGCGAGAATATGAGACCAAAGTGTCATGCTGGAACGTTCGTGCAGGTGACAATCTCGGCCTGACCCGGACTTAATGCCTAGTGAACCGCCTCGGGCGTGGCCTATGCTGTACGTGCAGACAAGCGCGGCCTCAGTGCGCGGTCGTTGCGGGTTCTGTGCAGCAATGTACCTTTGATATGCGCGACTCATCGGACGCGAAGGGGAAGGAGCCACTGTGAACAAGGAGCTACAGAAGAACCTGCTGTGGGCTTTGCTTGTCGGAATCGTCTCGGGAATCGAAGCGGGCATCTATGCCGCGCTTCCGCTTGAAAGCCCGCTCATTTGGGCATGCTTCATTCCGATTCCCGTCGTCTTCCTCTTCGGAGGAAAGTGGGAGGACATCCCCTTCCACTGGCTTAACGTTCTGATCGGCGTCGGTCTTGGCGGATGGCTCGCATACTTCCTCACGGGCGTTCTTGCGCCGTCCATGGGAACTCCCGCTGCCCTCGGGCTTGCCACGGTCGTCGGCGTGACCGTCGTGCAGGGCCTCACCTTCGGCGTCTTCACGAAGGGCGGGCCCGTTCCGTGGCTCGGCCGCTGCCCGATGGCCTTCATCGGCATGATTGCGACCTTCGCTGCCGGCGGAACGAACTACGTCGTTCTCGTTGTCTCCCTCCTGGTCGGCATCGTCGGCGCGACGGTCATGGCGCAGAGCGGAGCCTGGGCCGCGAAGATGGTCGGCTACGAGGAGACCGCGGCCTAGTCCGGAACCGGAAACGAAACAGAGGTTTGGCCCGCGTCCGCAATATGGCATGCGGGCCAAACCGTATCCGGGCACCGCGCAAGAAACGACTCCGCAAGGGTCCGCAAGGATGCCCGAACTGGGGCGGGAATCGGAACAGCGTGCCGATTCCCGCCCCAGCGTTTGCGCAGGAGATCCGGGTGCCGCAAAGGCAGTGGGGCTATGCGACACCCGGAAGGGCCGCGCGAGGCGTGCGCGCGACCGGGGCGCGCACGGCCCCGGCTGGCCGCTGCGCTTGCCTGAAACAGCCCCTGCGTCGCCTGAGAGGAGCGAAGCGACCGAACACGGTCCCCAAGACACCCCACGGTGGCCGCGTCCTGTTTGAGACATCCCTTGAGCAACCGGCAGGCCTGCGCGGCCTGGCCGGCTAAGCGCCGCTCGAAGCGCCGGGGTTACAGGTCCCGGTCGGCTGTCTGGGCGCGCACGACGCGGCGTGCGCGGTCGACGGATTCGCAGACAAGCCGGTAGCAGGCCGGAGCGGCGTCACGATGCCCGGCAAGCCAGCCGTCGCCAAGGGCGATCACGTCGACGCCGAGGTCGGCCCTTCCCGCAAGCTGAAGAGGGAAAGCGGTTTCCAGCGCATTGGAAGCGATCTCGACCGAATGGCGCGCCCACACGGATTCGGCAGCCTCGAAGTAACGTTGCGCATACGGCGCCACGGATTGCGCCGAGGCGGAAGCCATTCCGAGGCACAGCGCCCGATGGCGGGCGTTCGAGGTCGAGCCGTCAAGGATTTCCTGCCAGACCCGTTCGCGGGTTTCGCGGTCGGGCAGGGCGCCTTCGGAATGGGCGGCGCGCGCCTGCCCGTAGGAGGTTTCGTCGCGAGAATACTCGGCGTCGATGTCGGCCATTCCGATTCGGCCGGCGGCGGCAAGCGCCTGCACGATGAGCCAGCGCTGGGAAGAATCGACGGCGTATCCGTCGGGAGTGTCCTGGCCGTCGAGCCAGCCGGCAATGCGGTCGAGCTGGGCGACTGTCACGGAAAGGGAAATCGCGAGGCCGGCTGCCTGGAGCTGGCGGTCGGAGCCGGCAGCTGCGGAGGCTGCGAGGCCGAAGGCGGCATCGGCGACCTCGGCCCGCAGCGCGTCGCGGCTTTCGGGAGCGCAATACAGCTTGAGCGCGACGTTGAGGGTGCGGATAATCATGCGGATCACCGAACCGTCGGTTTCCGTCTCGAGAACGCTCATCGCAATTCGGACGTATTCGCTCGGCGGGAACTCGCCGTCGCGGCACATCGTCCACAGGGAGAAGACGGCCTGCGTGCGGGCAAGGCAATCGTCGATGCTCGTCATCTTGGTCCGAATCGTTGCGAGGGACACCTCGTCGAAGCCGATCTTCGCATAGGCATGGTCTCCGTAGTTGACGAGAATCAGGGCCGGGCGCGCCTTCCCCGCGAAGCCAGGAACCTCGGTCCGCTCGCCGACGATGTCGATTTCTTCGGCGAGGGCGCGCAGAATCCTGCCGGAAGGGTTGAAATTGTAGCCGGTCACCCACACGCGGTGGGGGCGGAGGGAAGCATGCTTGTCGCAGGTCTGGACGATGTCAAGCCGTGCGATGCGTTCGCCGTCCATCGTCACTTCGGGGGTCAGGGTATTGACGCCGGCTTCTTGCAGCCAGACGCGGGTCCAGTCGGACAGGTCGCGCCCGGAGGCGGCCTCGACTTCGGCCATGAGGTCGTCGAGGGTCGCATTGGCCCACTTGTGCTTGGCAATGTAGGTGCGCACGCCGGCGAGAAAACGCTCCTGGCCGACCCAGGCGACGAGCTGCTTGAGAGCGGAAGCGCCCTTGCCATAGGTGATGGTGTCGAAATTGACGAGGACGTCCTCAAGGTCGCGGATGTCCGCGGCGACGGGGTGGGTGGAGGAGAGTTCGTCCTGGGCGATCGCCGCAACCTTCTCGGATGCGAAGAAGGTGGACCATGCATTCTTCCATTCTGTCGCCTCGAATGCTGCGAGGTGGCTCATGAACTCGGCGAAGGACTCGTTGAGCCAGAGATCGTCCCACCATCGCATTGTCACGAGGTCGCCGAACCACATGTGGGCAAGTTCGTGGAGAATCGTGATGGCTCGCCGGTCGATGACGTATCCGTCCGGGCGGTCCTTGAAGACGTAGCGTTCGACGATGGTGACAAGCCCGGCGTTTTCCATGGCGCCGGCGTTGAACTCGGGGACGAACACCTGGTCGTACTTGCGGAACGGGTAGGGGTGGCCGTAGTTCTTTTCGTAGAAGCCGAAACCCTGGCGCGTGATCTTGACGATCTCGTCGACGTCGAGGTGTTCCGCGAGCGACTTGCGCGCCCAGACGCCGAGGCGAATCCGCCGGCCGTCGATGGAAAGAAGGGAGTTGTCGTCGCTTCCCTCGAACGGGCCGGCGACGATGGCGGTCACGTAGCAGGGCAGCGGGGCTGTTTCCTGGAAGCGCCACCGCGTGACGTTCGCGCCCGCATCCTGTTTCGAGGCGACGGGAGCGTTGGAGAAGACCCGCCAGGCGGCGGGCGCGTCGACGGTGAAGGAGAACCTCGCCTTGAGGTCGGGCTGCTCGAAGGTGGCGAAGACGCGGCGGGCGTCGGCAACCTCGAACTGGGAGTACAGGTAGGTTTCGCCGTCGGCGGGGTCGACGTAGCGGTGCAGGCCTTCGCCGGTGCGGGAGTATTCCATCGTCGCAAAGACGCGCACGGTGTTTTCGGCTTCGAGATTGGCAATCGGGAAGCGCGAGTCGGCGTAGAGGGCAGGGTCGAGCGGCTTTCCGTTGAGTTCGACCGCGTCGACGCTGCGGGCGACGATGTCGAGGAAGGTCGAAGCTCCGGGGGTGGCGGAGAAGTCGATTTCGGTGAGCGACGTGAAGGTCCGCCCGGAGTCTCCCGCAAGGTCGAGCGCGACGCGGTAGGCGTGCGTCGAGACGGCCTTGCGGCGTTCGGCGGCTTCGGTGCGGGTGAGGTTGGTGCCGGGCATGCTTGCTCCAATATATGTTTGTTGTCCTGCGTGCTTCCCACTATCGTATCCATGCCTTTCGGCTGCGAGGGCGGAGGTCGAGTTAGGTGTGCCACGAGGCGCGATGCTGTGGCGGCGGTCACGGTGTGATGGCTTGTCACCGGCGAATCGCTCGCGTAGGCTGGTCAAGGAATAGCAGGATTGCTACTCGACAGAGGCAAAACCTGGGAATGCGAAAGCGGATTCCGACCGTATGCGCATGCCCGGGTTTTTTGTTTCCCGCAGATAAACCCCCGTGGGGCTCAAGGGCGAGCCGCGGCCGCAAGCCGCTTGCGCCTTTGCTCCCCTTACAGTTACATAAGGAATCACAGAATGGGAAAGTACAGCGAAAGCGCTTCCGCCATCATCCGCGAGGTGGGCGGCCCCGAGAACATCGTTTCTCTTACCCATTGCGCCACGCGCCTGCGTTTCGTCCTCAAGGACGCCACGCAGATCGACACCGCGAGGATCGACGCCATTCCCGACGTCCTCTCCGGTGTTCCGCAGGGCGCCGACAAGTACCAGGTCGTCATCGGCGGCGGCGTCTCCGAAATGTTCCGCGAGATCCAGAACCTGCCCGAGATGGCGAATGCCGGCGGCGGAATGAGCGACGCCGACGTCAAGGCCGCAGAACGCGCCAAGGCCAAGGGCAAGAACGCCTGGGTCGACGCCTTCTTCGACTTCCTCTCCGACTGCTTCCGCCCGATCATCGGCGTCCTGCTCGGCGCGTCGATCATCGTCGCGCTCACGAACCTCTTCATCGGCTTCGGCCTCCTCGACGGCGACAACACGAGCGCCTCCGCCGTGTTCGTCAAGGCCATCTGGCAGGCCGTGTTCTACTTCCTGCCGATCATGATCGCCTACAACGGAGCCAAGAAGCTCAACGTCGATCCGTGGGTCGGCGCGATGGTGATGGGCGCCGTCATGACGCCGCAGTACATGGCCCTCAAGGATCCGGCCAAGTGGGCCGGCGTCTTCGCCGACGAGGATGTCGCCTCCACCGCCGAATCGATCCTCAACTGCACCGAGTCCTCCTTCGGAACCGAATCCTGCTCGACGACCGTCTTCGGCCTGACGATGCAGCTCAACGACTACTCCGCGAACGTCTTCGTGCCGCTGTTCATGGTCGCCGTGCTCGCGGTCGTCTACAAGTTCCTCCAGAAGGTCATCCCCTCCTCGGTCCACCTTGTCTTCGTTCCCTTCCTCTCCATGCTCGTCATGGTTCCGGTGACGGCCTTCCTTATCGGCCCCATCGGCGTGTGGGTCGGCAACGGCCTGGGCACCGGCCTCGGCTGGATGAACTCGCATG
>CACYEE010000218.1 GCA_902773415.1 uncultured Actinomyces sp. | reverse complement strand
GAGACCGCCAACGTCCTTTTGGCGGATGCCCATGCGGCGCAAGCGAACAGAGCGAGGAGAGTTGCGAGATACGCAAGGACGAGTACGGAGGGCGCGCTCGCGTCGTCCCATCCGGTTGTCGCAGTTGCCTCGATTGCCCTGGCCGGGTTGTAGGCGCTTGGGACGATGCAATCGAATAGACCGCAGACGGTTTCCGCGGGAGCGGCATTCTCGTGATGCTCGTACCAGTCCTTGGTGCCAAGGGTCCATGCGAGGCTCAGGCCGGCCCACAGTGCGGACGTGCCGACAAAAGCCCAAAACCAGCCGCAGCGAATCATTGCCTTGACGGTTTGCCGGGGGTAGGAAGCCAGTGCGAGAAGGCAAATCATGACGGCCCACCACGGGCCGGTGGTGCGAGAAAGCATCAGGAGGAAACTTGTCGGAATCGCGAGGGCGAATCGGAGTCGCATTTCCTGCGGTGCCAGCGGAATCGGAAGGACGAGGCCCGCCAAAGCGATCGCAGCGCCTATTTCGAGCGCCTGGGGCTGGACGAATCCCGCAAGCGCATAGGCGCTTGGCGTGATGGCAAGCAGGGCGAGTGCCGAGCCGCGTGCATCCTTGGGGCGAGGCATGTCAAGAAAAGCCAGGCCGAGCGCAGCCAGGGAGGCGAAGGTCAGCGACGACAGAAGGCGCACGAACCGAAGCGTTGCGGCTCCTTGGGTGAATAACGCCGGCCAGCCGACCATCAGGTAATACAGGGGCGGATAGTTGGCTGCCGTAGTTGAGATCAGGGCGGGGGTTGTGTCGGTTCCGACGTCGCTTGCGCATGTAGACGGCTGGCTCCTCTGCCCAAGCCAGCATCCGGGGTCTGCGTCGCGGATCCATGAAGGCGCCTCCTGGACGTCCGAATCCATCGGGATGTTGCCGTGCGTGACTTGGTAGAGGTAGGAAAAGTGGGCCGTCTCGTCCGGTCCTCCGTAGTGCGGAGCGATGAGGGACAGGCCTGTCGAGATGGCGAAGATGAGCAGGGTGCAGGTCAGCCACAGCCGCGTGCCTGTGCCTTGGCGTGACGATGGCTTGATTGTCCTCAAACGGGGGGGGATCATGTTGGGCATTGTACGGCATGCGGGGTGCAAGGACGGATTCGCCCGCTGGCTCCGGCGATCTGCTTGAACCTTGCCTGCGTTATCGGCCGAAAGGGAATGGGCGCGGCTTGTCGTTGCCATTCCCGCGTAGTGCGGGGAAGAGGCGCTTCCGGGGCTTCTTGCCGGGATTGCGTGTACGGAGGGGCTTGAGGGCGACGTCGTTGCCGTCGAGGAAGGCTCGGCGGACGCCACCGCGGGCGTTGCGCGTGCCTGCGGCGCGCCCGTCGTCTCCCTTCCGCGCTCGCCCGGCACCGCATCCGCTTCGGGCCCGCGTGGGGATCGGGCGGCCCCTGCCCGTCCCGAGCCATGCGCGAAGGACACGCGCACGCGGGGAGGGCCGGTGTCGACGGCCGGCATCGGCCTGCCGGCAATGTCGCGCTTGTCCTTCCGGCTTCTTCGTGGCCGCAAGATGCGCCGGCGCTACCTCTGCCTGCGGGGCGCGCTCGCCCCTGGCGTCGCCGTGCTCGCGCTGCGGGCCGGACCGGCGCCCGGCGGCGACATGGCCCGGTTTCGAGACGGCAGCCAGCTTCCCGCTTTCCGTCGCGGCCTTCGTGCCCTTGCCTTCGGCCATGTCCCTGGTCCAGGGCGGCCTCGACGCTCGAACGCACGCAGGAGCGGCCTGCCGAGGAGCTTGCCTTGCTTGGGCAACGTACGCGCGAAGCCGGGCAGGGCCTGTCCGGTGGCGGCGGTTTGAGGGCAGCCTAGTCCGCCCGCAAACCAAGATGCCTCATCCGGGGCCGGGCGTCGGGCGGAGCCTCCGAAGGCGACGGCGGGGCCGGACCCTGATGCGACGACGGGGTCAGGTCCCGGCGAGCAGGAAACGGTCGATCGCTTCGGCCACGCCGTCCTCGTCGTTGGAAGCGACGGCGACGTCGGCGGCCGCAAGCACGGCTTCGTTGGCATT
>CACYEE010000217.1 GCA_902773415.1 uncultured Actinomyces sp. | reverse complement strand
GCCGGGAGAAGGTGGCGAGGGAGACGGGGTCGGGCAGTTCGCCGTAGATGAGAAGGTAGGCGACTTCGATGAAGGAGCAGTTTTCGGCGAGCTCTTCGATGGGGTAGCCGCGGTAGCGGAGAATTCCTTCGCCGCCGTTGATGAAGGTGATGTCGGAGGTGCACGACGCGGTGTTGGCAAAGCCCGGGTCGAGCGTCACGCTTCCGGTGGAGGCGAGGAGCTTGCCGATGGCGAATCCGTCGGGGCCCTGGGTGGCGCGCACGCGATCGAATTCGATGCTGGTGCCGCCTGCGGTGAAGGTGGCGGGGCCGGTTGCCGGTGCTCGGTTTGCCTGTTCGCTGGGTGCTTCTGCCATTGTCTTCTCCTTCCGCGGGCCGGGCATGCGGCGGCCCGCCTTCCAGACTAGACGAGCCGCACGGCGCATATGGCGAAGTCAGGGCAAAGTGAGACGGCGTGTGGCTAGGCGTCGCAAAAGGGACAGGCCAGTGTCGCCTTGGCGACGGTCCCCTTTCCGGCACCCGGCACAATCTTGCCAAGATGCACATTCATATGCGTTTGGCGGCGCAAAAGGACGTTTTGTCACGGTTGCGCACAAAGGCCAGGCATGCGGCACGCCTAGCCGAGCAGGTTGCGCAGTTTCGGCAGGCGCCGGGCGGCTTCGGCAATCGCTTCGTCGCAGGCGGTGAGGGACATGCGAACGTGGTCGCGTACGGCCTGGCCGTAGAAGTCTCCAGGGGCGACGACGATGCCGAGTTCGGCGCAGGCGTTCACGATGTCCCAGCCAGTCACGTCCTTGCCGCCGTCGCCAGCCCGGCGCACCCACAGGTACAGGCCCGCAACGGATTCGGGGTCGTTTTCCAGCCCCGCCGCTTCCACGGCCTCAAGCAGCACCGCGCGGCGTGCCGCATACGCCTCGCGCTGGGCACGCGCATGCTCCGAATCGGCGAGCGCCACGGCCATCGCGTGCTGGACCGGGCCGGGCATCATGAAGCCAAGGTGCCGGCGCAGCTCCGTCATCGGCGCGATCAGCGCAGGGTCGCCGGCCACGAAGCTCGCGCGGTATCCGGCGAGGTTCGAGCGCTTGGACAGCGAATAGACGCACAGCAGGCCGCGCACATCCTCGCCGCAGACGCGCCTGTCGAGAATCGATGGGGCTTCCTCCACGCCCCAGCACAGGCTCTCGTAGCATTCGTCGGAGGCGACGATTGCGCCCGTGCGTCGGCCCCACGCCGCGATGCGTGCAAGCTGGCTCGCCGAAAGCACATGCCCGTCGGGGTTTCCGGGCGAATTGATCCATAGGAGGTCGATGCCTTCGGGCCACGTCGCCGGGTCCGCACCGGTGTCGACGCACAGCGTCGAGCAGCCTGCCAGGCGCGCCCCCACATCGTAGGTCGGATATGCGGCGGCAGGGAAGGCCACCGTCGCCCCGGCCCCCAGCCCGAGGAGCGACGGCAGGAGGCCCACCATTTCCTTCGACCCGATGGCGGGCAGAATCCCTGCTTCGGCTCCGGCGGAAAGCCCGCGCTCGCGCTCAAGGAAGGAGCGAATCGCCTGCCGCAGCTCGGGCGAGCCGACGGTGTCGGGGTAGCCGTGCGCGTCGGAAGCCTCGAAGAGAGCTTCGCGCACGAAAGCCGGCACAGGATCGACGGGCGTGCCGATCGTCAGGTCCACGGCTCCGCCCGGATGCCCGGCCGCACGCGAACGCGCCGGACCAAGGGAGTGCCAAGGAAACTCGGGCAGAAGGTTGGCGTGGAATGCCATCTGGGAGCCTTCGGGTCAGCTGTTCTTCGGAAGAGCCGCGACCTTCGGGTGTTCGGCAATGGGGCCATCAAGCTGGGAGGCACCGCCGGGAGAGCCGACAGCATCGAAGACTTCGCGGTTGATGGCGGTGAAGGCGGACCATTTTTCGGGCACGTCGTCCTCGTAGTAGATGGCCTCGACGGGGCAGACGGGTTCGCAGGCGCCGCAGTCGACGCACTCGTCGGGGTGAATGTAGAGCGTGCGCTCGCCTTCGTAGATACAGTCGACGGGGCATTCGTCGACGCAGGCGCGGTCCTTGACGTCGACGCAGGGAAGGGCAATCACGTAGGCCATGAGGCACTCCTTCGTGTCGGCGCCGCCGGGCAGGCGACGCAAGGTTCAATCCTACGCACAGGATAGTCCCTTGCGCGCACCTGCGGGCGATGCCTTGCGGCGGGATGTGTCACCCGGGAACCCAAGGGGCGGGAGGACCTGCCACGTTGGACCCTTCGGCGGCGTCCGCCCGTTGCGTATCAATGGTGTCAGACCCCTTTGATACGCCAACCTCACGGCGCACCACCCGCCGGAGCGAGAAAAAGGGCCAGGCCAGTGTCGCATCGGGGACAGTCCCTTTCCGACACCCGCCAACAGGTGCGCCCTCCAGAGCGTATCAATGGTGTCAGACCCCTTTGATACGCCAACCGATTCCAACGCGAGAAGTCCGTGGTCGGCAGACTGCGTCTGCCCGCGGCAGCTTCCCTGGCCTCGGCCACGAATGCGAATCCCTATCTCTCGGCCTGTCTCGCCGCGAGAAGGAGCGAAGCGACCGAACACACCTCCTTCTCAACCGGCTCTCCCGCCCAGCCAGGTTCAGGCACTCTTGCGGGACAGTCCCGCCTTGCACGAACAGACCTTCCGTCAGGAAGGCTGCCGCAAACGCGGAAGCGCCACGAAATGCCGTCAGTTGGCCTCTGGAAGCTCCCCGGCTTGCAGGAAGGGAGGAGGCGGCCGAGCTGTCGGCACGGTCGGCCATCAAAGAGAATCCCGCTCGCGCTCCGCCGCTGCCCGTCGGAGTCCCGAACCGCCTCGGCCGTCACTTACGGAGCCACGCAGCGTGTTCCGTAGTCCGGCTGGTAGGTGACGTCGTTCGTGTCGGTTGTCGGATTTTCTCCGTCGCGGCTCACGGTCCGGGTGACGGTCACGGTGAAGCCGTTGTTGCCTTTCGGCGTGTACTCGCAGTCGTTGGACACGACGGTATTCCAACCGGCGTAGACGATGTTTCGCGGCTCGCTCGTCTGAATGTCGACGTCCCAGTATTTCGTGGACCACAGGCGCGAATGCACGTAGCCGTCGGCCACCCAGGAATCGATGACCGCGCCGTAGGGCGTATTGTTGCGCCAGCGCATGTCCATCGCGCCGACCGCGAGCGTGGATTCGGCACCCATCGGGTAACGGTCGAAATAGTAGGAGTGCGGGTGGTGTTCGATGTCCTCGTAGCCTGCGCGATAGCCAAGGTTGAAGGTGTTCGTCGAAATCTGGGAGAGGCCCCCGCCGACGCCGTCCTTGTGCTGTCCGCCGATGATCATGCCTGCGGCGTAGAATCCGTGGGCGGTGTCGATCGGCCCGAGCGCGTCGAGAAGGGAGAAGGTCTCTCCCGGCTTGACAAGGGTTCCCGTGGTCTTGGCGGCGCCCGCCTCGAGGTTGAGGGTCCTCAGGTATTCCCAGGTGATTGGCGTGTCGATTTCCGCGACGATTTCGGCGATTCCCATCGCTTCGGCGTCCTGCGTGGTGAAGCGGGCTTCTTTGATGGCGGTTTCGACGGTTACCGTCCGGGTTCCGTCGGCGACGGCGGCGGCGACGTCGGCGGCGAGCTTGTCCTCGTCGATTCCGATTCCTTCGGTCGAAGGCGTGATTTCAACGCGCTCGTGGTCGACGATTTGGATTTTCGCATCTTCGCCGTCGACGATTCCCTCGGGATTCGTGTCGAGAATGACCTGTGCGAGCCGAGCACCGTCAATCTCGAGCGTCGAAGCGCCGTTGACGTACGGGAAGGATGCCGCCTCGGCGAGAACTTCGGGAGTCGCCTCGATTTCCTGTCCGTTGAAGGTCATCGTGACGGGAGCAGCGACGAGAGGCTTCGCGAGCGTCTCGAGCATTTCGGTCGCTTCGGCGTCCGACACCTGCGGGGACATGGGGGCGGCGGCGAGCTTCAGCGGCTCGCTAGCTCCGAGGGCGCCGACGGTCAGGGCCGCCGTTGTCGCGTCAGGTTCGAGGCCGAGACCGGATTTCGCATTGACGACCTTCGGCGTCGCGCCCTCGAAGGCGACGGTGGCGTCCGCATACCCTCCGTCGACCTGCAACTGGAGGTCCTGAACGACGCGGGCCAGCTTGCCCTTGTCGAATCCGACGACGGGATCGAGCGCGCTTCCTCCAAAAAGATGGGCCGCGACGGATGCCGGGCGCAGATCGAAGCCCGTCACGGTGGCGACAGTGGCGGCAGGGTCGACACTGAGCGCGTAGTCAACAGGATCAATCGTGACGGAATCCTCGGAATCGGCGACGACTATCGCGAAGGGCGCCCTCGTTTTCGGCGCGAGTTCCCTTTCGAGCTTCTCGACGGCATCGTCGGGGTGGAGACCGCCAATGTCCACGCCGGCGACGGAAGTTCCCTCGGGCACCTCGTCGGCAACCGCAGCGGCTGTTCCCGCATAGACGCCCGCAAGGGCAAGGACAAGGAAGGCAAACCAGCGCCAGCGCCAACGTTTGCGGCGCTTCTTCCGTGCCGGGGATTCAGCCGCGTCGCTCTTCGCGGAGGACGCGGCGTCGCCGGAAGCCTTCTCGGGGCTGAGCGTATCCGTGTCCGCCTTCGTCGGCGCAACGGGAGCGTGGACCGTCTCGACACTTGCCGGGACGCGCTCCGTTTCGGGTGCCGTCGGAGCGGAAGTCCCTGCCACGGTTCCCTGCGGCTCTTCGGAATCTTCGATGTCCGTTTCGGGCACGATCGGTGCAACGGGAGATGGCGACACGGCAGGTGGAGGCGGAATGGGCGGCAGCTTCGGCGCGACAGGGGCAGATGTCGAGGGCGTTTCCTCGGAATGCTTTTCCTGCTCGCGAACCTTGGATGCCGGTTCCTGTTCGAGCACCTGCGTTCCGCCGCTGCGGAGCATCGCCTCGGAAGCCACAGCATCCTGCGCGCTATCGCCGGCCTCGGATGCCGCATCGGGTTCCACCGGTGCGGCACCGGGCTTCGCCGGAACCGGAGGCTTCGGCGGGGCAGGCGGAGGCGGCGGAATGGGCGGCAGCATCGGTGCCGCATGAATCGCCGGCACGACAGAAGCAGATTCGGTAGGCGAACTCTTGTCGGGAGCCTTCTCCCGCTGCCGAACGCCTGCCGCGTCGTCCAGCTTCGCAGAATCGGGTGCTGGGGGTTCAGCATCCTGCACGCCATCGCCAGCTTCGGATGCCGCATCGGGTTCCACCGGCGCGGCACCGGGCTTCGCCGGAACCGGAGGTTTCGGCGGGGCAGGCGGAGGCGGCGGAATGGGCGGCAGCATCGGTGCCGCATGAATCGCCGGCACGACAGAAGCAGATCCAGCAGGCGAACCCCCAACAGCATCCCGCGCTATTTCGCCACTATCGGATACCGCATCGGACTCCGCGCCAGATACCGCATCGGATTCCGCCGGCGCAACCGAAGACGCCGCCACGACAGAAACGAATCCAGCAGACG
>CACYEE010000216.1 GCA_902773415.1 uncultured Actinomyces sp. | reverse complement strand
GTCCGGCATCCTTGCCGTGCGCCCCTTCCAGATGCCCGTTCCCTGGGCGAGGCCCGCGCGCGCCATCTGGCCCGCGCCGTTCCTAAGGACGCCAAAACTCGGCCGCGCACGCCTTCGCCGTTCCCTTCTTCGTGCGTCGCATATGCACGAACAGGATCTCGCCTTTGCGCCACGGGGCCTCGGGCAGCGTCCGGCGCACCCGTGGCGGCGCCGCAGCCGCGACTTCCCCGCGCACCGCTTCGAGGGTCGGGCCGTGCAGGCACACCGCAACGCCCCAAGCTCCCGCAGCTTCCTCGCATCCGAGCGCCGCCCGCACGGCAACCCGCACCATCTCCGAATCCAGCTCGGCGGCATCCTCCGTCAGTTCCGGCGCCTGGCGAATCCCGAGCGAAGCGTCGTCCGCGTACGGCACCAGCGTCGCCATGCAGCGCTCCCACGGCGAGGACACGAGCTCCCCAATGCCCCAGGCCGCGAGCGCCACGCCGATCCGCTCCGCCTGGTCCCGGCCCTTCTCCGTCAGCGGCCGGGTCCGTTCCCCGTCGTTCCAGTCAATGCGCGACTCGGCCTTCGCGTGGCGCACGAAAGCGACGGTACGCGCCTCAAGCGCGCCCTTGCCGACGAGCCGCGCCGCACGGTCGAGCACCATGCAATCCGTCCTGTAGCTCAGCCTCTTTCGCGCCTCTTTCAGCGGAAGCCAGCGGATTTCGTCGATTTCAAGCTCGCTGCGGCCCCGGCGGGCGTCGTCCAGAATCTTGCCGACGTGGGCGACGCGGCCGCGCAGGTCCCGGCTTCGCGCCCGCACTCCCGGTTCGTCCCCGTCGCCGACGCGGGCAAGCCAATAGTCGACGCGCTTCTTTCCGTCCGGCGTCCTGTAGAACACCGGACCGAGCGGTGCCATGAGCACGGGGTCTTCCCCCGTTTCCTCGGCAATCTCGCGCAGCGCGGTCAGCCACGGCTGTTCGCCTTTTTCCGTCTTGCCTTTCGGCAGCGACCAGTCGTCGTACTTCGGGCGATGAAGGACGGCAACTTCGATGCGATCGAGCGGCGAGGCCTCCCGTTTGGGGACGGGCCCCCATCGGGAGAAACCTCCCGTTTGGGGCCCGTCCCCAAACGGGAGGCCCGCGCCCGCAGCGCCCCCGTCCGGCCCGCCCGCCGGTTCGCGCGCACCCGGGCGACAGCCCGCGTCGCCCTCGGCGTCGCACCCCGAAACCTTCGCGTACCTCCACAGCACGCCACCCGCCGCGCGAATCATCTCAGGCCCCCGCACTCGTCTCCAGGCGCGCCTGGCGCATGAGCAACTCCTGAATGTCCTGCTTCGGCCTGCCCTTCCTCGTACGGTTGACGCGCACCCAGCCGTCGGGCCCCAGATGCCACGAAGTCGTCTTGTCGCTCACCGCAACGTCCACAAGCTCGACGAGCCGCTGCTTCTGCTCGGGGTCCACAATCGAAACGAGAGTTTCGACGCGCCGGTCGAGATTGCGGTGCATGAGGTCGGCCGAACCGATCCACACTTCCGTTTCCCCGCCCGCGCAGAAAGCGTAGATGCGCGAATGCTCAAGGAAGCGCCCGAGAATCGAGCGCACCCGGATGTTCTCGCTCAGCCCTGGAATGCCCGCGCGCACCGCGCAGATTCCACGCACCTGAAGATCGACCGGCACGCCGGCCTGCGAGGCGCGGTACAGGGCGTCGATCGTGCGCTCGTCCACAATCGAGTTCACCTTGAACTTGATCCAGGCTTCCTTTCCTTTCTTCTTGTTCTCGATTTCCTTCTCGATCCGCTTGACGAGGCCCTTGCGGATGCCTTTCGGCGAGGCGAGCAGGCGGCGGAACTTCTGCTTCGGCGAAAAGCCGGAGAGCTGGTTGAACATGCGGGTGAGGTCCTGGCCGACTTCCGGGTCGCAGGTGAGAAGGCCGAGGTCCTCGTAGCCGCGGGCGGTCTTCGGGTTGTAGTTTCCGGTGCCCACGTGGCAGTAGCGCGCCAGCCCGCCTTCTTCCTGGCGCACGACGAGGGAGAGCTTGCAGTGCGTCTTGAGGCCCACGACGCCATATACCACATGAACCCCCACCTTCTCAAGTTTGCGCGCCCATTCGATGTTGCGTTCCTCGTCGAACCTCGCCTTGATTTCGACGATCGCGAGAACCTGCTTGCCGGCCCGCGCCGCCTTGATGAGCGAATCGACGATCGGGGAATCGCCGGAGGTACGGTAGAGGGTCTGCTTGATGGCGAGCACCTGCGGGTCGGCCGCGGCCTGGGCGAGGAACTGCTGGACCGACGTGGAGAAGGATTCGTAGGGGTGGTGCAGGAGGATGTCGTGGGCGCGCATGGCCCCGAAGATGTCCGCCGCCTTCGCGCTTTCGGCGCTTTTGAGGCCGCGGGAGGTCACGGGCAGGTAGGGCGGGTACTTGAAGTGGGGCCGGTCGAGGTCGTGGATGACGTTGAGGCCGGTGAGGTCGAGCGGGGCGGGCAGGAGGTAGACGTCGTCCTCGCCGATTTCGAGGTCGCGCATGAGGAGCTGGAGCACGGCGTCGGAGATGCCTTCTTCGACTTCGAGGCGCACTGCCGGTCCGAAGCGCCGCTTGAGCAATTCGCGTTCCATCGCGGTCAGGAGGTTTTCGGCTTCGTCCTCCTCGACTTCCATGTCCTCGTTGCGGGTGACGCGGAAGGTCACGTGCTCGACGACTTCCATTCCGGGGAAGAGCTCTTCGAGGTGGGCTCCGATGACTTCTTCGAGCGGCACGTATCTGGTGCGGCCTTCGACATCGGCGGGAACGTCCTCGGGCCGGTAGGGCTTTCCGTCGGAATCGACCGCGATGAACCGGGGCAGCAGCGCCGGCACCTTGACGCGCGCGAAGGTTTCGTGGCCCGTGTCGGGGTTGCGCACGACGACGGCCGTGTTGAGCGACAGGCCTGAAATGTAGGGGAAAGGATGGGAAGGGTCGACGGCGAGCGGGGTGAGCACCGGGAAGATCTGCTTCTTGTAGAACTTGCGCAGGCGTTCGCGTTCCGGCTCCTTGAGGCTTTTCCAGTGGAGGATGTCGATGCCGACGTTGGCGAGCTTGGGCTGGACGTCGTCGGCGAAGACACGGGCGTGGCGTTCGGTGAGTTCGTGCGCGCGCCCGTTGATTGCTTCGAGAACCTGGCGCGGGGTGAGGCCGGAGGCGGCGGTCTGGGCGACGCCGGCGGCGATGCGGCGTTTGAGTCCGGCGACGCGGACCATGAAGAACTCGTCGAGGTTCGAGGCGAAGATTGCGAGGAACCAGGCGCGTTCGAGAATCGGCAGGCTTTCGTCCTCGGCCTGTTCGAGCACGCGCTCGTTGAAGGCGAGCCAGCTCAGCTCGCGGTCGGCGAAGCGGCCCTCGGGCAGTCGGGATTCTTCGGGAGCCTTGCGTTGGGCTTTTGCCTCTTCGCGCGCCTTTTTCGCCATTTTCACGAGCGACGTGGTGGAGACGGGCGAGCCGAAGCGGGCGCGCGGGTCCGGTTCGGGCCCGGCGGCTTCGGGTTCGGGGGCGACGGGAGGCTTCGCGTCGCCGGCAGGCGCGGTGCCAGGTTCGGGAGCTTCGGGTTTGGGAACGACGGAAAGCCCAACGACATCGGCAGCAGGCCCGCCGGGATGCCCAGCTGCTCCCGGCCCGCCCCTATCAGAGCCGGAAACGCCGCCC
>CACYEE010000215.1 GCA_902773415.1 uncultured Actinomyces sp. | reverse complement strand
CTGGTTCGGCTGGTTCGGGCCAGACTGCCCCTGAGCCGGCTTGCCCTGCCGGGACTGGCCTTGCCCGGACTGGCCCTTGCCCGCCGCCTGGTTCTGCACGGGCTTGCCTTGCCCCGCCTTGCCGCCCTTCGCCTGCGCGTCGGAGGACGAGCCGGTGCCCTCGGCATCCTCGTACTTGGAGGTCATTGCGCCCATGTCGATGTCAGCCGACGAGTTCGCGATGATTTCTCCGATGGCGAGGCCGACATCGGACTTGTTCAGCAGCGTGCGCATATCGGCAAGGTAGGAGCTGAGCGACGAACGCTGGGCCTCAAGCGAGGCGACGTGGGCATCGGCGGAGGAAATCTTCTGGGAGGCTTCCGCATTGGCTTCGATGCGGATGCGGCGTGCTTCCTGCTTGGCGAGGGTACGAATCGCCTCGGCTTCTTCCTTGGCGGCGTTGACCCGCTCGGCGGCCGCATCCTGGGAGGTGGTTTCGAGATGGTCGGCGGCCTTGGTTGCTTCCTTGAAACGCTTCTCGGCGGCCTTCGCGCGCTCTTCGGCTTCCTCGACGAGCGCCGCCGTGCGGATGCGGACTTCTTCGTCCTTCGCTTCGCGTTCGTCGGCGGCCTTCTTCGCCGCAGCGGCGATTTCGGTCTCGGCCTTCGTGCGCGCCTCCGTGGCTTCGCGTTCGGCGTCGCCCCGGAGCTTCGCTGCTTCCTCTTCGGCCTTGGCGCGAAGCTGGGCGGCGTCCTTTGAATTCCTGGTGCGCAGCTCGGTCACTTCGCGTTCGGCATCGGTGCGCAGCTTCGCGACTGCGGTTTCGGTGTCGGCGCGAAGCTTCGTCGTTTCGGCTTCCGCGGCGGCGCGCATCTGGGCGGTGTCGCGTTCGGCGTCGGCACGCATCTTCGCAACGGCCTTCTCGGTTTCGGAGCGCAGGGCCGTCAGTTCGCGTTCGGCGTCCGAACGGAGCCTGGCGATCTCGTTCTTTGCGGAGGCGAGCGCGCTGGCGGCGGCGTTTTCGGCCTCGTTGCGCATGTTCGTCGACTCGTTCTTCGCGGCGAGCCGTTCGGCTTCGGCTTCCCGTCGTGCGGAGGAGAGGGTCTGTTCGGCGTCCCGCTTGGCGTTCGCGGTCACGGCATTCGCCTCGGCCGACGACGAGGTGCGCAGCTGTTCGGCTTCGACGCGGGCGCGCGAGAGGGTCGCCTGCGCTTCGCTTTCGGCGGCTTCGGTCAGTTTGGTGGCCTTCTTTTCGGCGCGGGAAACAATGGTGTCGGCTTCGGCGTTGGCCCTGGTAATCACGTCGATGGCTTGATGCTCGGTGGAGCGCAGGAGCCGTTCGACGCGGGCGCCCAGCCCCGAGTAGGACGGGCGTTCGTTTTCGCGCACGATTTTCTTCGCGTCGGCGAGCTCGCCCTCGAGCTGCAGAATCTTGTTGTCCATCGAAGCGACGCGGGCACGGGTTTCCTTGAGGTCACGGACGAGCGCGGTGACTCGTTCATCGACCTGGGCGCGGTCGTAGCCGCGGCGGACGACGGGGAACAGGGGGTTGTCCTGGACCATGATGCTCCTTTCGGAATCGTGGAATGTCCGGTCTTAGCCTACGACCTTTTGGAACGCTTGGGGGACGGCGTGGGCGATTTCAAATCGGCACGCCGTGTGCCGCGTCGGCGTGCCGAATCCGTCTCGGATGCTTCGGTGAGTATCCTTGCACTTTCGTTGTGGCTCTGGTCAAGGCCTGGGGGCTGGAGCACAATGGGGAGCAGTACGTTCCGCGACGGAAGGATTCATCTCATGCGCACGAAAATTGGAGCCGTTGTCGCTCTCGTGGGCGCCGCATTGCTGGCGTGGGGCATTGCCCGCAGCGTGAGCGACGGCGCGCACACGAGGGTTTCGGCGACGCTGCCTGCCTCCGAGGCCGGGTATGTGGCGACGGAACCGGGCGTTCTCGACCTTGTGAACACGAAGGTTCATGTCGAGGCGAAGGGGAACGACGGCGAGACGGCCGTGACGGTCGCCTTGGGGTCTTCCGAGGACGTGTCGGCGTGGACGGAGGGCCTTTCGGTGGTTCGCGTGACGGGTCTGGAAACATGGGATGCGCTTGCGGGCAAGCCAAACGAGGCGACGGTCGAGGAGACGCCCCCGGTGGCCGGTTCGGACATGTGGACGCGCGTGGAAAGCGGCAAGGGCAAGGTGAGCTTCGACTACGAGGTGGCCGATCCGGGAGCGGTGTCGCTTGTGGCCCGGACTTCTGCGGGAACCACGCCCGATTTGACGCTGACCTGGAATCGCCCCGATTCTACGGGCGTCGGCCTTCCGCTGACGATTGTCGGCCTGCTTGTCGGTGCCATCGGCGCGGTTCTCGTTGCGATGGGTCGCAAGGATCCCGATGGTCTTCCGGCTCTTCTCGCGAAGCTCAGGAACGGACGCGGAGGCGACGCGGAGGCGGTCCCCGCCAAGAAGGCGACGAAGGCCGTGAAGGGCAAAGACAAGAAGAAGGACGTCAAGGCCGAGGACGCTTCGGCGGACGCCAAGGATGCAAAGAAGGAGAAAGCGAAGGGCAAGGAGGAGACGGCGAAACGCGCAGGAGGCGACGCGTCCAGGCAACCGCGCAATGCTGCCGATCCGACGCCCGATACGGACAAGACGAAGCAGGCGAACCAGAACACGCCGGCTCGGACCCAACGGATTTCCCTGTTCGCAAAGGACACGGAGGCTTCCGGTGCCGAGACGACCGAAACGGAGGGAACGAAGTGACAACGAACCGACTCATTGCGGCGGGCCTCGTGCTTGGAGCTTCCGCCTTCGGACTGTCCGGCTGCGCAGAAATCGCCATGCCGGCACCCGTCGCCGCGGAGACGAAGGAGCATCCCGCCCTCGACGCCAAGCGCGTCGAAACCGTCAACACGGCCATTTTCGACACTCTCAAGGAAGCCGACAACGGGCTCAACGTCGAGCTCATGAAGACGCGCCTGACCGGCCCGGCTGCCGAAGCGCGCTCCTTCGCCTACAAGAAGAAGTCGATTCTCGGCGACGCCAATTCCCTCGATGCCATCTCGTCGACAAACAAGGAGGCCGCAGTGACCCGCTCCGACGTCTACCCGCGCCTTCTCGTCGACATCATGGAAGCGCCCGAGGGAGCGAACCTCCAGATGCTCGACCTCGCAATCCAGGCCGCACCGCGCGACAACTGGCTCCTGTGGGGGGCGCTCACCATTCACCCCGGGGCTACCTTCCCGGCCATCGCGACCGGAGAGAAGGGCGCGACCGTCGTCGAACCCGATGAAGGCGAAGGCCTTGTCGCCTCGCCGAACGCCGTCGTCGACGCCTACATCAAGGCTGCGCAGTCGGAGGACACGAACGGGCTCGCCTTCGCAGACGACCAAGCGCGATCAACGCTCCATAGCCAGGCCGAGGCCAACCGTTCCGCCTTGGAGGAGAACGGCACCGTGACGCTCGCCTTCGCCCGTGGAGGTACCGGTCCCTATTCGGTGCGCACGGCCGAAGGCGGCGCCCTCGTGTTCGCCGAACTCAACTACACGCTCGAATATGCGATTACGAAGGAGGGCGCCACCGCTTCCCTTGCGAAGGATCACGACATCACGCTTCTTGCGAGGGGCAACGCGGACGAGCGCCTGGCAATCGACGGCAAGGTCGTCAGCCGCTACACGATGCCTGTCGCGCTTGTCGTTCCGCCTGCCGACGCGGAGGACAAGACGATTCGTGCCGTCGCATCCGCCAAGGGCACTCCGTTCTCCGTCGAGGTGAATGCGGCCGAGCAGCCGGAGGAAGGAAACGAAGATGAGTGAGTTTCCCGGCGGGGTTGTCGACCTTGGCGCTCTGGCAAGCGCGACGCAGAAGACGCCCGCTTCGGGCCGGAACGGAGGCATGGCCCCGGGCGCGGCCGATGGTGCCGGGCCGAGCGTTCCCGGAAGCGTCGACGTCGAGCTGACCCCGGCGATTGTCCAGACGCTTGCAGAGAACTCGACGCGGCTTCCCGTCCTGTGCGTTTTCGTGTCCGCGCGTTCGCCCCAGTCGGCGAAGATTGCCAAGGAGCTCGTTGCCCTCGCCCGCGAATCGGGCGGCCGCTTCCAGGTGGCGCGTGGCGACGTCGACACACACCCGGAGTTTGTCCAGGCCTTCGGCCTTCGCGGCGTTCCTGCCGTGGTGGCCATGCTCCAAGGCCAGCTTGCGCCGCTGTTCGAGGGAGCTCCGGTCGACGGCGAACTCGCCCGGATCGTCAACCAGGTTCTTGCTGCGGCCGCGCAGAACGGACTGACGGGCACCGTTGCCGTCGATGGCGACGGCGGGGAACCGGCCGAGCCGCCCTTGCCGCCCCACCACGGCGAAGCTCAGGCGGCCCTCGATGCGGGCGATCTTGCGACGGCGCGGGCCGAATTCGAGGCTGCCTTGCGCGAGAATCCGGGCGATTCCTTTGCGTCGACGGGCATTGCCCAGGTGTCGATGCTTGAACGGCTTTCCGGAGCGAGCATTCCCGCCTTGCTTTCTGCGGGCGAAAATGCTCCGCTTGGGGACGTGGAAGCGCAGCTCGACTATGCCGACGCGCTTGTCGCGGTCGGAAACGTCGATGGCTGCTTTGCCCGCCTTGTTGATGTCGTCAAGGCGACTTCGGGAGACGAACGGGAGGCCGTTCGGGTGAGGCTCGTCGAACTGTTCGATATTGTCGGAGGGACCGATCCTCGCGTGATGGAGGCGCGGCGCGCGCTGGCCTCCGCCCTGTTCTGAGCATTGTCAGGGGCTTTTCCGAGCAACCGGATCGAATCGGTAGGAGCGCGCCTGCGCCAGATGCTGTGCGGCATCGGGGCCTTCTGCAAGAGCTGCGCCTATGCCCGGCAAGGACGCGAAGGACCCGCCCGATGGGGCGATGTCCTCGTTGGCGCCCCACCGTCAGGTGTCGGAAAGGGGACAAGCCAGTGTCGCATTGGGGGACTATCCCAATGCGACACTCACCTTTTGACCAAAACGGCTGGGGTGGGGGGATGCCGTTCCAATCTCCGCCCCAGCCACATCAAGCATCCTTCTGAGACGGCCCTTCGAGCTTTGTATCTGGCCACTTCCTGTCGCCGTCGAGCTTCCGCGGCGGGAAGATGAAGGCTCCGTTCACCATGTTCTCAAGAACCCTGCCAATCAGGATTCGATTCTTGATGGCAGGTTCATCGTATCGGGGCGTTTCGAGCCGTTCGACCCGGTTTGGAATGTCAAGGAAGGCCGCTGCGGCACTTGCGGAGGCGGAGAGGAGGGGATGGGACTCTTCTGCGGCTGGCACGGACTCGACCTGGAGGGCCCGGATGGTCATGGTCTGTGCCGGATTGACGGGGTTGGCGTTGAGGGAAGCAGTCGAGGTTTCCGGGGCGGAAGCCTGTGGCTTCGACGCGGTGGCTTCGGTCGTGGTGTCGCCAGAAGCTGCAAGGGCTTCGGCACGCTTCGTATCCGTAGGCTTCGCGTCCGCAGATTTCGTATCCGCAGATTTGGAATCGGGGGAATCGTTATCGGCAGAATCCGAATCTGCGACCGACCGCTCCTCGGCAGCATCGTCTGCTGCACCCATGTCGCTCCACCGGAGCGGCGTCCGGTAGATGCCGTTAGAATCCGGCTCTTCTTCGGCAGCCCCCGTGATGCTCACGAATCCGGGCAGGGCTTGTTCCGGTACCGGTGTTGCCGTGGCCTGTGCGGCAATGTCGGTGGTCGTGTCGGCTTCTTCGGTGGCGGCTGGCGCTTCGTTGGGGGCTGGCGCTTCGGTAGCGGTTTCTTTGGTGGTTTCTTTGGTGGTTTCTTTGGTGGTTTCTTTGGTGGTTTCT
>CACYEE010000214.1 GCA_902773415.1 uncultured Actinomyces sp. | reverse complement strand
CTTGCCCCGCCCCAGGACGATCGGACCCGCCGGCCCGCCCCTTTGAAGGCCCCGATCCTTCGCTGGCGGAAACTCGCAGGCTTTCCCCGCCCGGATCCCGCCCGCCCCGAAACCCGATCTGCGGCCAGGCAGGGAGGCCAGGCAAGGGAGGCCAGGCACGGCGCCCGCCCCGCCCAGGACCCTACCGCCCGGCCCATGCCTGCGAGCACCACACGGAAAATGGCGGACTCGCGGCAACCGAGCATTCCGCCCATGCCGACCAGGCCAAAGCCGCCCCCGCCGACACGACGCACCAACCGCCCTCGCTTGCCCCAGGCAAGACGACGGCAGCGACACCCCAAGAAAGACACCCCCGCCCGACCGGCCCATGCCACACGCCACCACCCCGGCGAACACCCCAAGACCCCCACCCACCGCACTCGACCCGAAAATTCAAGCGCCATTTTGAAGATCTCTCAGGAAGAGGCGAAACGGCCGATATCGCTCCCGCAAAGAGACCTCGCCGCTTCCCACCCTTCCTCCCATCCACGCCCCCTTCGAGCGGTCGCCTCAGCGAAGCGCGACAAACACCAGTCGACGCCATGCTTGTCCATTCGATGCCATAACTGCATGGCAACGACCCTCAGGCTTTCGGACGAGGACAGCGCGATTCTCGAGCGAGTTGCGCGCAAGCGCGGCACTTCACGGCAGAAAACTCTCCTGGCGCTCGCACACGAGGAGGATTCACGGCAGCGCGCCGCCGAAGCCACCCCCCTTCACCTCAATCAAGCGAGTCTCCTCCGCCACCTCCACTTTCGAGGCCCTGAAGGCCGACCGCGGGCACAACTGACGCGACTCCACATCGACACCTCGGCCGCCCTCAAGGCGTTTGCCGAGGAAACAGAATCGGACGCCTGCGTACGCACCTTGGAGTCGTGGCTTGCCGACGGCGGGACCTTGCTTGGCTCCGATTGGCTTGAAGCGGAACCGAGTTCCGTGCCCAGACGAGCATGCCCGCACGCCAATCGGCACGCGATTGCCGCATTCTTCGCCCCGTGCACCCGGATTCCGCCCAAATCCTCGCACGCGCAAACCGCGGCAAACGCCAGCCGGGCGCTCCGCAGCCACCTCGCGTGCGCGCTTGAAGGGAACGCCACGCATATCCTCACGTACGGCCAAGAGCTTGCCGACGAGGCAAAAACTGCGGCATCACGCCAGTCGCTCCCGACTCCCGGAACTCTCGAAGCGCCACCTCCGGCAACGCCTCGCGAGGCTCGGGGCCGTCAGGCATCAGCGCCCCGAAAAACTCCCTGGACGGATGAAGCGGAACGATCCTCCGCTCCCCGTCAAGCAGCCGGCACTCCGTCATCATCCTGAAAACCGCGCTTCCCGGCTTCCGAAGGCTCGACGGGCTTCAAGCCGGCGGGCCCTGGATGCAGCCGAGCCCCATGCCCGAACACGCGCCCGTACCTGCCGCAGGAGAAAGTCAAGGCCAAAGCCGCATAACGCTCCACAAGACCCTCCCGTGCAAAAGGACTTCAGCCGCTTCACGAACTCCCCGGCAATCCTCGCCGCAGAAACCCGGCGCATCGACCGCCTACAGGTTCCCGTCCACGGCCCTGCGCCGAACCTGGCGTCAATCGCCGCATTCGAGAAACAGCTTCGCCGTTTCCGCCATATCCGAAATCCGGGCCGATGCGGCCGTCAACGACAATGGATACGCCTTCGACGTCCCCTCGCCCCTTTCCGTTTCATCGGCAAATCCGCAAGACATCAAGGCAATCGACATCAGCGCCGATGCCGTTTCGATTCCACAACGCGCAAGGAAAGGAAAACCCGGCAGGAATTGCGCCCGCATCGGCAGGCGAGGCAAAGACCCGTCCGCCAGGCGCTCGAACAGGTCGGGCCGGCGGACTCAGAGCGAATCGAAGCCCCTCGAAATCGCCTCGGCAACCTTCTCCACATCTGCCACCGACTCGCCGGACACGACAACGGTATCGCCCTGCTCGACATCGAGAAGCATCATCTCCATCATCGACGTCGCCGGCATGCCGTCCACGAAAACATCCGAGCCGAGGCCCGCCGCCAAGGTCGCAAGCATCGCGGCAGGGCGCGCGTGAAGGCCCGCAGCGTCGACCACAACGGCCTCGCGGGTATGGAACGCGCTCGTCTCCGTCGCAAATTCGTCGTCGTCCGCCAAAAACCCGGTCTCGCCCCGCCGCCAGGACACCGCAGGCTTCCCCGCCGCAGTCGGCCGCCCGCGCCCCTGCGACCGCGGCCCGGCCTCCGGCACCGGGCACGCGCTCGAACGCCCGCTGGCAAGCCGGGCGGGAAGAACCGGAGTCCGATACTTGCGAAGGTCGGGAAAAACCGCTCTGCCGGCCGCAGCGGACGCCCCGGAAGGCTTCATTCCCGCATGGTGCCCAGGCCGAACGCCACGCTCCCCCACAATCGGCAAAAGCCGGGCATCCCAGGAAGACCTCGCCCGCCCGATCGCCTCGCGCACCTGTTCGAGGGATCCCCCGCCGCGTGCGGCAACCGACGCGGCAATCGCGCCCTCGAGGAACGGACCCCGCCCGATGCTCACGTTGTCCGCCTTGCCGAAAAGCCTGCGATAGTCGATCGCGGCGTCCACGGCAAGATTCGACGACCCCAGGTCGGCAATGACCATCACATGTTCGCAGATGCGCGAAAGCTCGTCGCAGGCGGCAATCACCTCGCCGGCATTCGCGCCGAAGCCGCCTTCAAGATCCCCTCCCACGCCCAGCATGGGAACCTCCGGCGCAAGCTGGCGCGCCAGTTCGATGACCGCGCGGGCAACCTTGCGCGAATGCGACACAAGCAGGATTCCGATCGTCACGGCACGTCCCCTTCCCCTCCGGCATCGCGCTCCACGTCAGCTTCCATGCTCACGGTTGCCGCGCCGCCAAGAATCTGCGAATGGCGAATCCTCGCCGCGCGAACCGCAACGCCCAGCATGTAGGCGCTCGACTGCGCCCCCGCATCGACAAAACCGACGGAACGCTCGGCCCGGAACTGGGCACAGCCCTGCCCGGCCTGGAGATACGCCGTCGCCGCGGCCCCGTCACCGGCAGCCACTGCCGCCGCCTCAAGCACCCCGATGCAGTCAAGCCCCGTTTCGGCGGCTTCCCGCGCGGCGTGGCTCGCCGGAATCCACGCATCGGTCATCGTCTTCGACCCCGGCTCGCTTCGTCCGCGCCAAACCACTCCGCGAGCGCCGGCCTCGATCACCGCGGCAACCGCCTCCGGTTCGAGCCGTCCGTCGGATTCCTGCACCTCGGCCGCCGTCTCGGACATGCGGAGGAAGGTCGAGGCCAGCATAGGCCCGGACGAACCGTTGACCGCAGAGAGGAAGGTCAGCCCGATTTCCCGGAGAATCCGTGCGGAATCGGTCGCGAAGGACTCGCGCGCCGCATCCCACGCGGCCCGATAGCCGCGTTCGAGATTATCCCCATGATCGCCGTCGGAAATCTGGGCGTCAAGCTCGTTAAGCTCGGCGCGCCGCTCGGCAAACTCCTGCGCGGCGAGCCGCATCCAGATTCGGACCCACTCGCCGTCAAGCATGGGAAATCAGAACCAGACGGCGATTTCGCGCTCGGCACTCTCCGGGGAATCCGAGGCGTGAATGATGTTCTCGATGTTCCCGGTGCCCCAGTCACGGCCAAAGTCGCCGCGAATCGTGCCGGGCGCAGCCGTCGTCGGGTCCGTCGAGCCGGCAAGCGAACGCACGCCGGCAATCACGCTGTCGCCGCTGAACACCGCAGCCACGATCGGGCCCGAACTCATGTATTCGACAAGGGAAGGATAGAACGGCTTTTCCACATGTTCGGCATAGTGCGCGGCAAGCTTCTCGGGCGTCGCCGCATGCCAGGCGATGTTTTCCAGCGTGTAGCCCTTCCGCTCGATTCGGGCAAGAACCTCGCCGGCAAGGCCGCGCTTGACGCCGTCGGGTTTGATGAGAATCAGAATCTTTTCGGTAGCCATGTGTCCCATCCTACACGCACGTGAGAGCTGCCACAAAACGACAGCGTCCCCGAACCGCGCCGCGCTCCCCTCAACCCGCGTCGGCAAGGCCGTCGGGAGCATAGGCGCCAAGCAAAGTCCTCGCGCGCCCGACAAGCCGAATCGAACCGCACACGACAACAACCGGACTCGCCATCGGAGCCTCGTCGTCGATCTCCGCACGCGCGGCGGCAAGATCGACGGCCTCAAGCAGGTCTTCCCGGGCATGCACGCGGTCCTCGCCGAACACCTCGCGCGCAATCCCGGCCAGCTCCTGCACGGTCGCCGCCCGCTCGCTCGGCATTCCCGTCACGACAACCTCGTCGAAAACGGGCTCCATGACACCGAGAAAGCCCTCCATGTCCTTGTCCGCCATCATCGCGACAACCCCGACGCGCCGGCCCGGATAGCATTCCTCCAGCGCCTTCGCCGTCGCCACCGCCCCGTGCGGATTGTGGCAGGCGTCCACAACCACCGTAGGGGAAGTGCGCACCACCTCCATGCGGCCGGGGCTGCCGACCGCCATGAACGCCTGTTCCACCACGCTCCCGTCAAGCGCCTTGCCTCCGAAGAAAGCCTCGACCGCCGCGAGCGCCACAGCCGCGTTCTCCCCCTGATGCACGCCGCGAAGGGCAAGCGGCACGCTCTCGTACCGGGCCGCGGGAGTGCGAACCTCGATCATCTGGCCGCCGTAGGCGAGTTCGGTCCCGACAAGGCGCAGCCTGTCCCCGTACTCGATGAGGCGGACGCCCGTCTCGGCCGCGCGCTCGCGAGCCATCCGCGCCACTTCCTCGGGCTGCCCGGCGCACACGAAGACGCAGCCGGGCTTGACGATTCCGAGCTTTTCGGCGGCAATGTCCTCGATGTCGGAGCCAAGCCACTTTTCGTGGTCGACGCCGACAGGCGTCAGCACCGCGACATCGGGCTCGATGACGTTCGTCGCGTCCCAGGTTCCGCCCATGCCGACTTCGACGACGGCGACATCGACGGGAGCCATCGCGAAGGCCTGGAAGGCCATGACGGCGAAAACCTCGAAGAAGCTCATGCGCGGGCCGCCTTCGGCCAGGCTCTTCGCGTCGGCCATTTCAATGAAGGGCGCGACGTCCTCCCACGTGTCGATGAAGGCCTGGCGGGAAATCGCGTGGCCGTCGATCGAGATGCGTTCGCGCACCGAAACCAGCTCCGGACTGGTGAAACGTCCGGTGCGCAGCCCCCGTTCACGGACAAGCGCCTCGCACATGCGGGCTGTCGAGGTCTTGCCGTTCGTACCCGAGATATGAATCGAGTGAAACGCCTCCTGAGGATTCCCCATGATATCGAGACAGTGGCGAACCCGCTCAAGAGACGGTTGAACGTCGTTCTCCGCAGCGCGCAACCGAATCTCTGCGGTTATCTCATCGACACGACTGTCAAGAATCCAGGAGTCGGCAACGATCCCGGCATCGTCCTGTCCAACGTCTCCGGGCATTTCGCCGATTTCCTTGCCCTCGGCAATCTTCTCCCTCAAAAGCTCGCCATCGGCGATCAGGCCAGTGGCCAGGAGAGCGGCAAACGCTTCCTCGTCGATATCTTCTTCCATGTCGCCTTTCCCCTTTCCGGCATCTCGCGCATTCCTCGATGCGGCATGCGCGACGACGTCCGCGTCTTGCTCCGGATTCGCTTGAAACGCCGCGAACAAGCGGCGCCGGACAAGCACCGGTCACTGCTTCAGAGTTCCGAAAACCGCCTTCAAACCGTTTCGCATCCGTCACGAACGACGTCGTGCCAAGCAGGAGCACGGGAGCGCCGTCCGAAAGGGCTTCGGCAATCGCTTCATGCGAATCCTCGATCCAATCTATCGGAATGCGCGACGCATGTTCGCGAGCAACGCGAGCCTGATCCGGCGAGAACCGGTAGTGGGGATTGCGGCTCGAGGCGAAGAAGAGACGCGATGCGTGCGGCATGACGGCACGCATCACGCCGAGCCGGTCCTTGTCTTCAGGCACCGCGAGGACGACGCTTGCCGCAAAATGCCTTAGTGCGATGTCAGCCTGAAACGCAATGGGCGAAACATGCCATTCGGGAGGGATCGCTCCCCGAATCGCGTCGAAATCCGCGCGAGCCGCCTCGGCACAACGGACAAAGTCAGGCCTGGAAATCGGTTCGCCATCTACGGACACGCGCTCCGTAAAATCGACAACATGCGGACTGGTCATCAATCCGACAGGCCCGATTCCCTGGCTCCGAAGAATCGCCGCAAGCAGCGTCGCAATGGATCCCTTTCCCTTGCTTCCCGTCACAACGGCCGCCGGCGCGCTTGCAAGCCCCCTCAGTATCCCTCGCGACAATTCCGGATGCCTGAGTTCGCAATCCGGCGCATCCTTCCTGCGAAACGGCTCCGAGGCCGGATACGAGGAATAGACGAGCGACTCCGCCGCCCCGTAGCTCATCTCAGGCATCTTGCGCCACGCCCTCCCTCTCGCCCATCGGCATCGGTCCGATGTTCGTCCGCCATGCAGGTTTCCGGCAATCATCGAGGCTATCGCACCGGCCGCATTGACGCCAGCCGGGCTCTCCATTGCGCGTATCCCCGGCATGACGTCGACCTCGCAAAAGCAGGGGCGGTCTTTGCCGAAAAGCATGTCGGACGCGAAAATGTCAAGCCCGGCTGCCTTGCATGCCTGTTCCGCGATGGCCGACAGCGCCGAATCCGCACGCGCCTTCGCGCCCTGCCGGACGTGCGCACGACCGTTCTCGTTGCGCCTTCCGATAGCGGCAATCGCCTCGCCGCGAACCGCAAGAAGGCGAAGATCGCGACCGACGCCCGGCAGCCTGCATTCGGGACGATGAATGCTTCCGCCCACCGCAGAAACTCAAGCACGAATCCGTTTCTTGCCCCGCTCGCCGCACGCCCGTGTCCGTCTTTTCCATCTTCATCCCCGGTTCTGCCGCTTGCCGGATGCACGGGAACGGAAAAGCAACCGCACCCCACGCTCCGAGAATACCGATTCCCTACCGCTTCGGGTTCGTCGCGAGCGCCGTCACGAACACCGAGGCGTCGTCGCCGGCAAGCGCGCCGAGATTCTTCAGGCCGATCGTCCGTGTCTCCTTGCCCGTCGCCAGGTCGACCCGAACAATCCTGTCGGAGGCGCGATCGCGCGTCGAATCGACGAGAATGTCGACGACGCCCTCATGCATGTCCACCTGGAAGGAGTCGAGCTCCTCGAGCTTCGACGTCGTCTGAAGGGACTGCGAGACCGCCTCGGTCTGGCCGGTCCGCACGTCGGTTCGCATCACGCGGCCCAGGCCGTCAACCCAGTAGAGTCCTCCGTTCTGGAGCGCGGGAGCGTCCGCGCGCGAACCCATCATGACCTCATGGACCTTGACCGCAGGCTCGACGCCCGACGCGACCGGGCGGACCGTCCGCTCCCCCGTCGTCGTGTTCCACCGTTCCAGGGTCACGAGAAGGCGGTCGTCGTAATCCGTCTCGACAACGTAGTCCCCGACCTCGAAATCCACGGGTTCTCCCGGCTCGCCGGTGCGCGCGTAGGGCATTCCGTCCTGCGCCGAATGTTCGACGATCATGACGATGTCCTCCCCGTCGCAGGCCAGCGCCCCGTCCAGAGGCCGGGAGAAGTCGAGGATGGAATCGTGGAAGCCGATTTCCGCATTCGCCGGCTCGCCGGCCTCCACGACCTTCCGAAGCGTCATCGGGGCGCGGACGCCGGAATCCTCCAAGGACGTCGCGGACAGGTTCCCGGCGACAATGTAGGCGTCGTTGCCGCACACGGCGCCGCCGAGGTATTCGCCGGTCGCCTTCCCCGACCCGACGCCCGACTCGCGGGCGACGGCGAAGGCCGAGCCGTCCATGTTCGCGTCGTGGCCGAGCAGCACGCGCGTCGCCGAATCCTCAAGCGGATATGCACGCTCGACGAGCCCGGGCTCCGTCGCGTCTTCGAGCGCCGCGCCCTCCTTTCCGCCCGGGCGCAGCCAGCGAAGGCCCGCGCCGTCGGAGAGGAAGAGGGAATCCTCGTTCCAGTCCATGACAACGCCCTGCATGGAGGCCGCCGAGCCTTCCTTCGTGTCCGAAAGCCCGGTTTTCGTCACCGTCGATGTCCTTCCCGAGGAATCGACGACGAGATAGGAAGTCTCCACCTTCGCGCTGTCGTCTCCGCTGGCAACCGTTCCGCTCGCCTTCTGCGTTTCGACGATCGCGACCGTCGAGGCGACGTCGATCGTGTCGAGGGTCTGCGGCCCTGCCGCCCCGGTGCAGGCGGCAAGCGCGAAGGCAGGCAGGGCGAGGACGGCGGCGAGGGGGCGACGCGGGAAAGCGGTCATCGGGCTTCCTTTCGGCATGTGTGCAGGCACGCCGGGCGACGCGCGCTTTCAGCCTACCCGCGTCTTTTTCGTGCCCGGCTTTTCTTACGGAAGCGTCACGCTTGCGCGACGTCGCCCCGCGCCGGGCCGGGAGGCTGTAGGTTGGACTTGGCGCCGGCCGGCGCATCGGGAAAGCGGAGAAGCGAACAGGAGCAGCATGACCTACGGAATCATCGGCGCGATGCGCCAGGAGATCGATCTTCTCGCTTCCCGTCTCGGCAATCCCGTCGCCACGACCGTCGCGGGGATGGACTTCATCGCCGGCACCCTGGGCGGCGCGCGCGTCGTCGTCGTCGAAGGCCGCGGAGGGAAGGTCAACGCGGCGGCATGCGCGCAGATCCTCATCGACCGCTTCGACGTCGCCCGTCTCGTCTTCACCGGGGTCGCCGGCTCGCTCGACCCGTCCATCGGAATCGGAGACCTCGTCATTTCCACCGACCTCGTCCAGCACGATGTCGACATCAC
This sequence comes from uncultured Actinomyces sp., assembly GCA_902773415.1. Taxonomy (GTDB): domain Bacteria; phylum Actinomycetota; class Actinomycetes; order Actinomycetales; family Actinomycetaceae; genus RUG11864. The sequence goes on along the minus strand of CACYEE010000214.1, from coordinate 1,360 downwards.
CGAGTTCGGACACGCCCGCGGGGTCATCCCCGACCTGCACATGCTGGCCTTCGAGGCCGACGCGGATCTCGCCGAACGCGCCATGCGCGCCGCGAAGGCCGAATGCCCCGAGGTGGCGGCCCATCGCGGGCGCATCGCCACCGGCGACCAGTTCATCACCTCCCGCGAACACAAGGAGTTCATAGCCAGAACCTTCGGCGCCTCGTGCGTGGAGATGGAAGGAGGAGCCGTTGCCCAGGTCGCCTGGCTCAACAAGGTGCCTTTCGTTGCGGTGCGCGCAATCTCGGACAAGGCCGACGGGTCGGCGAGCGCGGACTTCGAGAAGTTCCTGCCCGAATCGGGGCGTCGGGCCGCGGCCCTCGTCGAACACCTCGTCGCCCGCCGATAGCGGCGCGACGCACGAACCGGCGCGGCACGAACGCGAGCGCCCCGCGCCTCGCCCGGCCTCCCGACGATTTCCTCTCCCGCCCCGTTTCCCTGCCCCACGATTGGAGATGCCCATGCGCAGATCGACATCCGCACTCGCCGCCGCCGCCACGCTGGCGCTTGCCTTCGCCACCGCCGGATGCTCCGAAACCGATTCCGCGGCTCCGGCCGCAACCGGTACCGCCGCCGTCGAGGAAACCAACCGGCTCCTCGCGGCGAAATCGGCCGCCGATGCGGCTGCCCGTGCCGGCCTCGACAGCTTCGAGGCCGACCCCCTGCCCGACCTCATGCTCGGCGAACCGGGCGAATGGTCGTTCCAGGCCTCCGATTCCTTCGCCGAAGCGTCCGTCGGCCTCAAGGGCCTGCGCATTGCCAACCGCGAAGCGGAAGTGTCCATCGTCGTCCGCAAGGCCGCCCTCCCGGCCGAAGACTTCGATACGGCCACGCTTCCCCGCTGGCTCGCCGGAGACTACAACGACTATCCCGAAACGTGGAATCAGCCGGTCGGAGACATTCACGTCACCTGCTACGGCTCCGTCAACGGAGCAGCGAACCTGGTGGCATGGACTGCCGAAGACTCCGTGTTCTCGGCGCGGAGCTCGGCCAGCGTCGAAGAGCCCGCTGCGGATTCGGGCGAGACCGTCGAGACCGCCGTCGAGGTTACGATGACGCCCGAGGACATCGAAGCCATCGTCGAGGCGGTACGCTGAGACCTCTCCGCAAGGAGCCGGGCGGAAGGGCAGGGAACCGGCGCGGCACGAACGCGAGCGCCCCGCGCCTTGCCCGGCCTCCCGCAGGATCCAGCGGGCCGGGATGCGGCGAATCCAGCGCACGACGAACGCGAGCGCGAGAAGCGAAGGCACGATCATGCATGCCACATGGCCCGATAGGCGGCGAGTTCGCCGACGCCTCCGCGCGTGAGGTTGTCGATCGG
>CACYEE010000213.1 GCA_902773415.1 uncultured Actinomyces sp. | reverse complement strand
GCCTGGCCAGCCCGGAAATCTGCGTCGTCTTCCCGACGCCGTCGCCGCCCTCGAAGGTGATGAACAGGCCCGCCATCGCCGCTCCTTCTCCCCGCGCACCGGCCGCAGCCTCGCTGCGCCCTACTCTTCGGATTCCTTCTTCGCCGCCTTCTTCGCGGCGGTCTTTTTCGCACCCGCCTTCTTCGACGCCGAAGCCTTCTTCGTCGTGCGCTTCTTCTTCACCGGACCCTTCTCGCGGCGCTCGGCCAGCAGCTCGTAGGCCCGCTCGGGAGTAATCGACTCCGGTTCGTCGCCGCGCCGCAGGGACGCATTCGTCGTCCCGTCGGTCACGTACGGCCCGAAACGGCCATCCTTGACCACGACGGGAGCGCCGGTGGCCGGGTCGTTGCCGAGTTCGCGCAGGGGCGCCTGGCTTGCGCCGCGCCCGCGCCGCTGCTTCGGCCGGGCATAAACCGCCTCGGCCTGCTCAAGCGTGATTTTGAAAATCTGCTCCTCCGATTCGAGGGAGCGCGTCTCGGGCTTGGTCGTCTCGCCGGCCTTCTCCTTCGTCATGTACGGCCCGTAGCGTCCGTTCTGCGCCTTGATCGTGTAGCCGTCGGCCGTCTCGCCGACGGTGCGCGGCAGCCCGAACAGGCGCAGGGCGTCCTCAAGCGTCACCGTCGCCAAGTCCATCGACTTGAAAAGCGAGGCTGTTCGCGGTTTCGGCTTGCGCTTGGAAACCTTGCCGGTCTTCGTGTAAAGCACTTCGTCCTCGCCGACAACATCGGTGAAGTAGGGCCCGTATCGGCCATCCTTGGCAAGAACCTTGCGTCCGGTTTCCGGGTCGACGCCGAGCTCGCGCCCGTCCCCGGCCGTAGTTTCGAGGATCTCGCGGGCCTTCTCCGCCGTAATCTCGTCGACGGCGAGGCCTTCGGGCACCGAACCGTGGCGCACCTCGTTGCCGTCGGCATCGACCTCCTGAAGGTACGCGCCGTAACGGCCGTTGCGCAGGAGGAAGCCTTCGCCCAGATCGATCGAGTTGACGACGCGCGCATCGACATCAACCATGTTGTCGACAAGCGTCTCAAGGCCCTGATGTTCCCCCGCTCCTTTCCAGAAACGGGTGAGATAGTCGACGCGGCTTTCCTCGCCGGCCGCGATCCGGTCAAGCTCAGCTTCCATGTCGGCCGTAAAGTCGTAGTCGACAAGCTCGGGCAGCGCCCCTTCAAGGAGCTGCGTCACCGAGAAGGCCTTCATCGTCGGCACGAGAGCCCCGCCGCGCCGTTCGGCGTAGTCTCGGTTGAGAATCGTCTGGATTGTCGATGCGTAGGTGGAAGGACGCCCGATTCCCAGCTCCTCCATCTTCTTCACAAGCGAAGCGTCGTTGTAGCGCGGCGGCGGAGCGGTCTGATGCCCCTCGGCCTTCGCCTCGCGCGCCGGCACCGTTTCGCCCCGGGAAAGTTCGGGAAGGCGCGTCTCCTTCTCGCCCTTGCGCGCCGAACCGGACGAGCCTTCCTCGACCCCGTACACTTTGCGGAAACCCGCGAAGGCGATGACGGTTCCCGAAGCCGAAAACTCCGCCGAATCCACCTCAGGAACGCCCTCGACCTGCACTTTTACCGTCGCCGTATTGCCCAGCGCATCGGCCATCTGCGAAGCAAGCGTGCGCTTCCAGATGAGCTCGTACAGCTTGTGCTGCGACTCCGACAGCTTGCCGGCCACTTCGCGCGGATGGCGGAACTCGTTTCCGGCCGGACGAATCGCCTCGTGCGCCTCCTGCGCGCCCTTCGACCTGTTCGCATACCTATTCGGCTTCTCCGGCACGTACCGCGCGCCGAACTCCGCCGCAATCTGGCTTCGCGCCGCCTCGACCGCCTGGCTCGACAGCGCCACCGAATCGGTACGCATGTAGGTGATGTAGCCGTTTTCGTACAGGTACTGCGCGGTGCTCATCGTCTGGCGTGCGCTCATTCCCAGCGAATGCGCGGCCTGCTGGAGAGTCGACGTCGTAAACGGCGGGCCCGGATGCCGCCTGTAGGGCTTCGTTTCCACGCTCGTCACCGTACCCTCCGCGCCGGCAACGAAATCCGCGACGGCCCGCGCCGTATTCAGGTCGAGATTCACGACACCGGCCTTCGTGAGAACACCGTCGTCGCCAAAATCCTTGCCCGTCGCAATCCGCTTGCCCGACACCGCGACAAGCTTCGCGTCGAAAGCCTCCTCGCCCTTCGCGAAAGTCGCAGTCACATCCGCGTACGACGCCGCCACGAAAGCCATGCGTTCGCGTTCGCGGTCCACAAGCAGCCGCGTCGCCGCAGACTGTACGCGGCCCGCCGACGTCCCCGCCCCGATCTTTCTCCACAGCATCGGGGAAATCTTGTAACCGACAAGCCGGTCGAGAATACGGCGCGACTCCTGGGCGTCGACAAGCTGCGTGTCGAGCTCACGCGGGCTTGCCAGAGCCGAATCGATCGCGGACTTCGTAATCTCGTGGAACACCATCCGCTTGACCGGCACCTTCGGATCGAGCAGCTCAAGCAGATGCCAGGCAATCGCCTCCCCCTCGCGGTCCTCGTCGGTTGCGAGAAGGAGCTCGTCGGCATCCTTCAAGGCCTTCTTCAGGTCCGTGACCGTCTTCTTCTTGCCATCCGACACGACATAGTACGGCTCGAAACCGCCGTCGATGTCGATTGCGTACTCGCCATAGGCGCTCTTCATCTTCTCCGGCACGGCCTTCGGCTGGGCGAGGTCGCGGATATGGCCGACCGAGGCAAGCACCGTATAGTCCTCGCCAAGGAACCGCCCAATCGTCCGAGCCTTAGAAGGAGACTCCACAATCACAAGCTTCGTCACGTTCAAACTTCCTTTACCTCTATATATGCGCCATGCGCGCCTGTCCGAAGCCTAGCACGGGCCTCCAAAACAAAACCGGCGAGAATTTCCGCAGCACGCCTCCGCCCACCTTAGCGCACCCCTCCGGCCCGACCGCAACCACCCCGCGCCGCACCGAACCCGCCCGTCGCCTAAGGCTCCGCCACCAGCATCCCCAGGCCCGCAAGCAGACGCGCCAGCTCCCCAAGCCCCTCGACCAGCGGCGCGTCCGGCGCGCCGCCCGCCTCCGGCACAAGCATCCGCACCGCATCCGAAATCTCCCCAAGAGTCAGCTCGCCGTCGCACGCGCCAATAGCCGCCGCACCCTCCGTCGTCAAACGGACCTCCTCGCCGAAACCCTCCAGCTGGCTCAACTTGATCAGGAACGGCTCCGCAGCTCCCGGCACGTAAAGCCGCTGCTCGACGGCCTGCACCGTTCGCAGGCGCAACGCGGCAAGCTCCGCGTCCGAAGCCGACGCAAGCCCGCGGTTCGCCCACACCCGCTCCGTGTAGGAATGCAGCGCATCGACCGGCGGCATCGGGCCGGCAAGACGCTGGAACAGCCGGAAAACAGGCGGACCCTTAGGAACCCCGCGCGAATCGCAAGGCAACGCGCGCCCTGCGTCGCCCTGCATTTCGCTCCCGCTCTCCGGTGCCCCCAACAACAGGAACCCCATCGCGACGGCGCGCACCCCACGCGCCCCGAAATCCTCGATCCACGCCCCATAGGCCTCCTCGTAGCCGGGCGAACCCGGCGCGAGACCGCCGTCGCGCAGCCACATCTCCGCATAACGCGCAGGCTCAAGCTCCTCGCGGCACATCGCCCACGCCTCAAGGCCTGCCGTCCACTCGCGCACCGGCTCGTCCCAGCCGCCGCGCACCTCCCAGTTCGCAAGTATCCAGGCCCTCCCGCCCGGCGCAAGCACCTCCCGCAAGCCGCCAAGCAGGCCCGCAACAAGGCAATCGCCCGGCATCCCGCCATCACGATAGATGAAACGCGCACGCTCGCGCACCGAATCCGGAGTGATGACAAACGGCGGATTCGAGACGATCGCATCGAAGGTTTCCCCCGCCACGGGCTCAAGAAGCGAACCCTCGCGCAAATCGACGGCAACGCCCGCAAACGCCGCATTCAGCCGTGCAAAGCCGAGAGCGCGCGGGGAAACGTCGGTGGCCGTGACATGCGCGCCGGCAAGGGCCGCAAGAATCGCGTGAATGCCGCACCCCGTACCCACATCGAGAACCCGCCGGCCCGGCGCGTAGGCGGCGAGCGCCATGAGCGACCGGGTGGCTCCGCCTACCGGCATGACGTGCTCCGAACCAGGCTTCGCCCCCACGACCTCGCCCCAATCCGAGGCGACCAGGATACGTGCGGGAGCCTCGGGACGGCAGGCCGCACGCGAGGCCTGAGGGGCGGACGCCTCGCGCGGAGCCTCCGGGGGCGACGCCGCGCGCACATGGGCCGGCACGGCGATTGCGCGGATCTGGAAACGGGCGACGAGGGCGGTATCTTGGCTCGGGGCAGCGTTCGGGGTCGGGGCGGTATTGCCGCCGGGCCGGGCGGCACCTTCGGGAGGAGCGCTCTTCGCGACGGAAACGCTGACGGGAGGCGGGGCTGCGGCCAAATCCGCGACCGACTGCGAGGGCGAAACCGGGGCGAAGAGCAAGTCGAAGGCGCCGGGCAAGGCCGCAAGCGCCGGAAAGGCCCGCTCAAGTTCGGCTCTCGGGAGCGGTTCCCGGAGCATGAGGGCGCGAATCTGCACCGCGAGGATGCTGGCCTCCTGGCGTGCGCAGGCTTCCCGCGCCGCCCGCACGGCCGGCACGCGCTGTTCCCGTTCCAGGGCTTCGGCGGCCTCCGGGCCGAGCAGTTCGGCGATAGCCTCGGGCGCGTATTCGGCGAGGTCGGCGCGCAAGGCGCGGGCAAGAAGGGCGGCATCGGCGCAGGAGAGGATGCCGGCGGCGTTGGGCTGAGCGGTCATATGACGAGCCTACCGCGCCAACCGGCCCCTCGACGCCTCGGGTTCCTGTTTATGCAGCATGCCGTTTCCGGGTACCGCAAGAGGGACTGTGCCCGGTCGCCTCGTTCCCTCTCGCGGCTTCCTCGCTCCGGTCTCGGGCGAGCAAGCTCGCGCAAACGCCTCCTTGGCATTGGAATCGCCTGGCGTATCAAAGGGGTCTGACCCCTTTGATACGCTCGCGCGGGCGCGGTTCTGGAGCTGGCGGCGGCGTGTGCTGCGGGCTGGCCGGGGTGTCGGGTGCGCACAACTCGGAACGAAGCGGACAAAGTGGCAGGGCGGGCGGCTGTTCCCGTCAGTGCGTTCCGGGTTGTGCGCGCTTCCGTGCGGCGGTCATGGTTGTCCGGTCCGGTTCCCGGTTGCGGCGCGGGCAGAGCGGGCTTCGCGACGGTTTGCAACATGTTTCCGGGCCGTTGGCGGACATGCCTTTCCTGGTGTCCGCCTTGCGACATGGCACTACCCTTGTCCAGCGCTTCTCAGGTTCATCAACCACGGCACACTATTTCCATTCGCCGATGCAACCAGCGCGTCTCAATGCACACCAAATCGGAAATGCGGCCCTGCCGCACATCGATAAACTTGAATGGACTCAAGCAAAAGTAGTTTGCTGGGAAATGGTTCTCCCACTTGCTGATAGACTTGGCATTGGAACATCAAGCCCGCGACGTGGGCTGGGAAATGGTTCTCCCACTTGCTGATAGACTTGCTTCGCGAAAATTCCGTCGAAAGAATACGGCTGGGAAATGGTTCTCCCACTTGCTGATAGACTTGGTATTAAGCGTTTGGATCCCGGGGTCGTGCTGGGAAATGGTTCTCCCACTTGCTGATAGACTTGG